>NZ_JBFPJI010000239.1:0-5128 GCF_040838205.1 Bacillus sp. S4 | reverse complement strand
ATTTAAAAACAGCAATGCTATACAATTTTATTTATTTGGTACATATACATAATACAATTTCAATTTGTGCTGCATGTGAAGTTAGCGTAAATTTAGGATGAAGATTTTTCAAATAATTGAAACGCTTTTGGATACTATAGAATTCATTTAACTTTCTATAACTTTTTATTACAAAACTAAAAACAACTAGATGATTCTACCTATAACTATCCAGCTTTTTTAACACATGTTAGGCATTTGTATATACTATTGCAAAACACATTATTATTGAGGGGGAATTTATATGCCAACACCGTCACAAGAACAAGTTGAAGAAGCTCGTGAAACGTACGTCAGTCGTATTATTTTAGTTGGTGGTTCAGCTTTATTTTTAACAGGTGGTGTTATATCTGCAATTTCAGCCTTTAAAAGTTATAACCGTTTGGCAAATACGCCACCTTCTTCAAATGATTCATAATTGCATCGTTCATTCCTTTATATAATACAAATGCCGCCTCTACTATAGAGACGGCTTTATATAAAAACATTATTAAATTCATTTGAACTTTATTGAAAAAACGTTATACCGATTTGGCACAATGTTCAAAATAATGATAGATACTTTCAATTTGACAAGCTTATTTCACCACAAACCGCGTCTGACTACAGCCATCCTTCTGCTTCGTTACTTCTAATACAGCTGGCATTGCGTTTTTCAGTTCTTGAACGTGTGAAATTACGCCGATAAAGCGGCCTGATTTTTGCAAGTCGATTAGGGCGTCAACTGCTTTCGTTAATGACTCTTCATCTAATGAGCCGAATCCTTCATCGATAAACATCGTTTCGATGGAAATACCACCCTCATACGCTTGAATTACATCTGCCATTCCAAGCGCTAAGCAAAGTGATGCGTTAAATTTTTCACCGCCAGATAATGTTTTTACATCTCGGGTTTGACCTGTATATGCATCGTATACATCTAAGCCTAATCCACTTTGTCGATTCCTCTTTTCAACTCGTTCGCTTCGTTTTAAATAAAATTGTCCATTTGATAATTTACGTAGTCGTTCGTTCGCAATTTGAACAATTTGTTCTAAATACTCAATTAAGATGTAACGTTCAAAGGATATACGACTATCGTTATCCCCTTTCATTACTTCATATAAATCAACAAGTTCTTGGAATGCTTTTTCTTCCTCATGAATTTGTTCATCAATTCGTTTAATATTTTCATGTAAATCCGTAATATATGATACGGCATTTTGAGCACGTTGTCGTTTTTCTTTAATAATATCAAGGTGAATTTCCAATTCTTTGACTTGCTCATCTAATGAAGAAATGTCCATATACTCTTTATCTTTTAATTCTGCCTTTAATTCTTCAATTTGTTTTGTAAGTACTTCTAGAGATGAGTAATAACTTCGGATTTCTTGTTGTAACTTATCCATCTCAGCATCATTTAATTTGGATTCTGTATATGTTAATTGATCTGTAAATCCGCTTTGTTCTAGCTCTTTCATAAAGCGTGTGAAAGTCTCTTCTTTCTTCTCTTTTGCACCATTAAATTGATTAGAAGCACTATCATGTTCTGCTTGAATACGTATATTTTCATTTTGCCAATGTTGATACGCTTCTTGTACTTTCTCCCATTCATCTTCCATGAACCTGAGTTCTTGCAGAGCTTGGTCAAACTGTACTTTCCAAGCTTGTACCGTTTGCAAGCTTTCCGGAATATTTTGCTTATCATGTTCATATGACGTACGAAGCTGCATACACTCCATTTCAGTACGGTGCTGCATTGTTTCTACTTCACGCTTTTGTTTCTGGAGTTCTTCTACTTTTTCTTCTACGCTTTTTATATTCACAGCAATTTGCTTACGCGTTTCTTCACTTGCTTTTAACGCATTAACATCTGCTGCTAATTGCTTTCCTTTTTGAACGAGCGCCCTATATGTTTCTACTAATTCTTCTGCGCGATACCCTCGCTTTAGCACTTCTTCTATCACTTGTTCATATTGAACTCGATAGAAATTCCACTTTTCTTCTAATTGAACATGTGATTTTTCCGCAACGTTTTTCTTTTCTCTTAGCCCATTTAACTCTTTTTCATCAATGGCATTACTTTGCTCTGTAGCTTTTTTCGGGTGATCCATACTACCACATACTGGACAAGATTCACCATCATGTAAATGAAGAGCTAATATACCAGCTTGCTCACTTAACCAGCGGCGTTCCATATCTTCATACGCACTAACTGCCAGTTGCATCTTATGAAATGCAATTTCTTTTTCTTGCTCGTATTTTTGTTTTTCTTGCCATACATCATATGCCTGCTTTAATACTTTTGCATCTTCTCGCATATTCGTTAGTTCTTCTACTTTAGCTACATATTGTTCAAGCGCTACTTCTAATTGCTGTAATTCGCCAGACATTCTTTGTTTTTCATTTGTATGCGCTTCTAGTTGCTCATCTAACTTTTGCATACCTTCTTTTAATTTTCCTATTTGAATCTCAGCATTTTGCAAATTTAACTTTTTCTCAGCTAATGATGCAATAATTGGTTGTAACTCTTCTAGTCTTTGAACTTGTTTTTTAGCATTTTCTCGCTCGGATGCCTTATTCTTTAATGCTTCATATTTCTCCTGAGCAAGTGCAAAACTGTTCATTATATGTTCTTTTTTTGCGATTATCTGTTTTAACAAACTTTCAGACTGCTGTTCATGTTGCATCGCTTCCTCATACCATTGCTCAAATGGTAATAATCGCTTCGCCTGTTCCGCATGTTTAAAAGATTTTTCTTTCATTTCGATTACGGCACGGTTTTCTTGTAAAGTACTGTACTTCTCATTCTTTTGTTCTAAATCTTTGAATTTCTCATTTACAGCTTTTGCTGCATGAAAACGTGCCTCTGCTTCTTTTAATTGTTTCGTTTTGTCATTTTGTTCTACGTGTAATTGCTCAACCTCTGCATTGTACCAAATTGTTTCTTGTTCTAATGCCTCTACTACTTGATGTGTATTTACATGCTCTTGCTCCACTAATGTCTCTAATAATGCCCCATTACGTATTGGTAATTTAAATACATTACGGAAATATAGCTCACGTTCTTTTTGTTTTTCTTGTAAGACGTCTTTCCATTGTTTACGCTTTTGATCTAATATCTCACGCATTAATTTATAACGATCTGTTTTAAAAATGCGGCGTAGTATTTCTTCTTTATTTTCCGTTTCAGATGTTAATAATTTTCGGAACTCTCCTTGCGGTAACATGACAATTTGGCTAAATTGATGTTTACTTAATCCAATTAAATCTTCAACTTTTTTATTTACATCCGTTACATGAAAACGATCGACACATGGAACTTTTTCCTCATCAATTACTTCATATAATTCGACTGCATGTCCTGTAATTGTTTTATTTCCTTGTTTTTTATGGCCCAGTTGTCGTTTAATTTCATAACTTTTCCCTTTTAATTGAAAAGTTAATTCCACACTTGTATAAACATCATCATCAGCAAATTGGCTACGAAGCATGTTTGTATCACTGCGCTCTTCTCCACTAGCCTCTCCATATAATACATAACAAATCGCATCAAAAATTGTTGTCTTTCCAGCTCCTGTATTTCCAGAAATAGCGAAAATACGATGCTCACCAAGATCTTTAAAATCGATTACTTCTTTCTGTTTATATGGACCAAATGCGGTCATTATAAGCTGAATCGGTCTCATCCTCGCTCACCTTCCCGTTCTTGCACTGTTTGCAAAACATCTAAAAATAGACGTTCTTTCTCTTCTGATAAATCTAGCCCTTTCATTTCTTTATAAAATGCTTTTAAAAGAGATAAATCATCCGTTTTATGCCTTGAAACAGTTACTTCATTTTCATCTGTGAACTCTCGTCTTTGAATAGATCTTTCAACATGCATTGCATTTGGGTATACAGAACGTATTTTTTCCATTGGCTGCAAGACAGGATTTTCATCTAATAATTTCACAAATACATAATCTTCATTTACTGGATGAAGTAATAAATCGTCTATTTTCGCTTCTACTGTACGCATTTTACGACGCGGTGTAAGTAAACGTTTTTCAATTGTTGTTTCACCTTTTTCATCCAGTTCCACAATATAATATCCTTTTTTATGCTTTTCTTCAGAAATAGAATATGCAAGTGGTGAACCTGAATAACGAATTGTCTCATTACGTACAAAATGTGCTTGATGTAAATGGCCAAGCGCCGTGTAATGGAACTTATCAAAATAATGGCTATTTACATATTCAGCACCACCAATTGAAAGTGGGCGTTCCGCATCACTCGTATTTTCCTCTGCCTCTCCTGAAGAAGTTACAAATGCATGTCCTACAAATATGTGTCTCGCTTCTTTATCCATCGTTTCAGAGAGTTCGTTCATAAAAATACGCATCGCATCATCATGAGAACGAACATCTTCATTTTTCAATATATGTCTAACCATACTTGGGTCTGCATACGGAACGAGATGGAATTGAACCTCTCCGTATTCATCATTTAAAACAACAGGATTGTATGGAAACTGGAATTGTCCAACAATATGTAATCCTTGTTTTTTCATTAAATTACTACCAAAATGTATGCGGTCCGGACTATCGTGGTTTCCTGCAACTGCGATTACTGGGGTTTGTAAATCAATAACTATCTTTTGTAATACATCATTTAATAAGTCTACTGCTTCTGTAGGTGGAATTGCTCGGTCATATAAATCTCCTGCAATAATTACAGCATCCGGTTTTTCCTCTTCAACAGCTTGTACAAACTGATCTAACACAATTTTTTGATCTTCAGTCATATATACACCATGAACAAGCTTACCTAAATGCCAATCCGCTGTATGAAAAAACTTCATATTACCCTTCTCCTTTTAGTTTACTGATTGTAGTGAAACAAGCTGATAGTTTAGTGTAGTTTTTCCGTTCTCCCATTCTAACTTTTGGACAATTGCACTACCGATTCTTTCTTCGTTTGATTTATATAAAGGTAATACTTCTTGAATAGTAAATAGATGATAACCATCTAAAATTAATTGAAATAAATTATCTTCTATATGTAATCTTACTTCTTTTTCATTTGAAATAATTTTTGTGTGCATCTCAAATTTCATGCTAGATACAAC
>NZ_JBFPJI010000238.1:0-5179 GCF_040838205.1 Bacillus sp. S4 | reverse complement strand
CTTATTATATGCAATTTACTAATAAAAATCAACATTTTCAAGTTCATTTCACTACATTTTAAAATTATACTTCGTTTATCTTTCTCTGCCCATTTGTTGTAAATAAGAAGTTCGTCTTCCCTGTTCTTCTAGTTTAGCTACACGTTTACATTCATCATTCCAATCCCATTTTCGCCCTTCTTCTGGTGTTTTAGGAAATTCAGGTTTAAATGCAACAATGCTTCCATCATTTTTCCCATATCGAAAATGTATTAATCTCTCTACAAACGATTTACCTGCTTGATCATTATCTACACACAAGGAAAGACTGTCAGGGACATCACCAATTCGCTCCTGGCTTTTCATATAGTAATTAAATATCACTTGTGGTTTAAGTCCCTCCATACTAACCAAATGTGTATCTTTAAGATCATGTTTATGTAGTGATGCATAACTCAACAAATCAATTGATGATTCAAAAAACTTTAAATTTCGAGGTTCACCATTTAATACATTAAAACCGTAGTTCGCTGTAGAGTTTTTTTGGATATTTTTCCACGCCCCACGTTTATATTTATCCGACTTAACAACGCCTTGCTCTGATCCACCCATCACTGCTCCATTTTCACGGTCTTTCCATAAAAACAAAACATTATTGTACTTATCTTGCTTAATCAAGCCTTTATCATGCAATGCATCTACTACTTGAGGATCAATTTTTCTATCCTTCACCAGGTAATCTTTTGCTCGGTCAAAATGAGATACCTCTTTTCCAGAAAAATGCTCATAGTCATAAGGTTCACTCACGTATTTAACCTCTGAAGCCTTTTCATAATCTTTTTCCCCTTCAATTAACCGCTGCATAGCTCCTGGGAAGGAAGCTCCTTCTACTTCCTGCACAAAATTAATAATATTACCGTTAACAACTCTACTGTTCCAGTAGAATTGGTTTTTCTTTCTATCGATAATTAGGCTGTCATGATCCACAAGGCGATAATAACGCTCACTGTCGCTCTTTACAGGAATATCATTTTGCATACAATAATCAACAATATCAAGTGCTGCGGCTTTTTCAATGTCTTCTTTTGTATATTTCTTTATATTTTTCGTTTGATTTTCCATAGCGATTCCTCCAATAAAAAAAGACCGTGTATCTTTTACACGGTCTTCTCTGACTTTATTTTTTGTTATACCAGCTCTAAAAGGTTTGTTAATTCATTTACAGTAATTGCTGTCTTAAACTGAACATCACCTCCTTTTTCAGTTCTAATGAATAAATTTCACCACTCAACCAAATAATGATTTAAAAGCTCCCAAAACCCCTGAAGTCCCAGGTTGGAAGCTTGCCATTCCATATGAATAAAGCTCATATACAACCACAATCGTGCTAATCATTAAAATTAACTTCTCCGCTATACCGTTATAGCTGTAATAAAAGACATTAAAACCACTTTGGAAATTTTTATTTGATAATGGCAGCAGCCATTTGATTCCTTTTTTCGAAAAACTATCTTCCACTAGATGCAGAAAGTACCCAGCAAAAATACACATCCCATTGGTAAACGATAATGGTGTCATTCCTACTGCAAATAAAATAGGAATCAACACAAGCACTAATCCAAGTAGCGAATGTGTGATTCCCCTATGACCAAATACTGTATTCAGAAGATCTGATACTCCACGAGTTTTTCGGCCGATCCATGAATGCTGTTCATCAATATCAGGCAATAAAGCCCCAAAACTAACCGCTATAACATTTCCAACCTAAGGTTTCCTGTTGAAGCTAGAACAGGCAGAGCGACCGCTAGGCTCGTTGTAAGGTGAGTTTTATACTTCACTTGTACTTACACCTCTTTCATTAGTTAATAATCTCGACCATTCATTTGTCGCATCATATGTTATCTTCTTGCCTGCTCCCTGTCCTGGGATACATGTGTATGCTCTTCGTGATGAACTGTATCTTTTCCCATATGGGGTAGCGCCACATCGCTATCAAGCTAATAAAAAGAAATGCCCCCTAGAATGAAAAAATACGCTATTCTTTCTGTAGAATCATAGGAAAGGATGGCGTTTTTTATGTCTGTTTCTGTGTATGACGAATTACAACTATTTGCTCAAGAGATTCAAAGTTTTTTATCTCCAAATACCTTACGGGATCTTGCTAGAGATGTTGGCTTTGTACAACGAACCAGTAAGTACCAAGCAAAAGATTTATTAACTTTATGTGTATGGTTGAGCCAAAATGTAGCTATGACTTCTTTAACTCAGTTATCTAGCTGTTTAGAAGCATCAACAGAAGTACTCATCAGTCCTGAGTGACTGAATCAACGGTTTAATAAGGCGGACGTCCAACTTTTACAACACCTACTAGCCGAACTACTAAGCAAAAAATTGGCCGCATCTATGCCGATTTCTTCTCCATACACTTCTGTTTTCAAGCGTATTCGTATTTTAGATTCAACTGCATTTCAACTCCCGGATGTATTTTCATCGGTTTATCCAGGTGCAGGAGGATGCAGCCATACGGCTGGGATAAAAATTCAACTTGAGTATGATTTGTTAAGTGGACAGTTCCTACATATTCATACAGGTCCAGGTAAACAACATGATCGCACTTACGGCTCTCTGTGTGCCCCAACTGTGACAGCGAATGATTTATGTATCCGAGATTTAGGTTATTTTCATTTAAAAGAGCTTCAATATATACAAGATAAAGAGGCCTACTATATCTCTCGTATCAAGTCGAATACACGTATGTATCAAAAAAATCCTAACCCTGATTATTTTCAAGACAGAAGAATTAAGAAAGGTACAGAGTATATACAGATAGATATGGAGACGTTAATGAGCTCCCTTCAACCAGGACAAACATGTGAAATAGCTGATGCTTATGTAGGAATGATTGATAAAGTGCCAGCTCGTGTAATTGTTCACCGATTAACAAAACAACAGCAAAAAAAACGATTACAAGATCAAGCTGTAAGAGAAAAAAAGAAAGGAATGAAGTATTCTCCTCGTAGTAAACGACTCAGTGGTATCAATGTATATATGACAAACACCCCTACAGATATTGTCCCGATGGGACAGGTACATGACTGGTATTCTTTGCGTTGGAAAATCGAAATTTTATTTAAAACGTGGAAGTCATTCTTTCAAATCCATCATTGTAAAAAGATAAAACCAGAACGATTGGAGTGCCATTTATATGGTCAATTGATTGCCATTCTACTCTGTTCTTCTATCATGTTTCAAATGCGCCAATTGCTCCTCATGAAGAAAAAACGAGAGCTTAGTGAGTATAAAGCCATATATATGATTAAAGACTATTTTCTTCTTCTATTCCAAACTATACAAAAAAACACCCAAGAGCTATCAAAGGTGTTACTTCGTCTGTTCAATCTCCTACAGCAAAACGGGCGAAAATCCCATAGGTATGAGAAGAGAACAGTCTTTGATATATTAGGTGTCGCTTATAATTGTACCATGTCTGATAACCAAGTAGCTTAATTCAAAAAAGGAAACCCGTTAGGGTTTATTTCGTATGCAAATCTTTAAAGCATCTACGTATAGACTTTCGAAAAAAAGAAACAATCTTGCTTATCATTGACGTTACACGGGCTTAGCTTGATAGCGATGTGGCGATACCCCATCGAGAAAAAGAAGGATACAATGAGCGAAAACAAAAAGCAAAAACCATTATGAGTGAAGAACTTTTACAACAATTTTATCACACTGATAAATACGAAATAGGAGATACCTATAAAACGAAACCAATCGAAATGAAGTTTTATTTACAAGAAAATGAACCCGATCAAGAGGAAGTAAATGTGTTAGCTGAATTTATAAATGTCACGACTGATTCAACGCAAAATCGAGAAGAAAAAGTCAAAAATGTGTTGCGAATCATCATAAAAAAGGAAAAGGAAACATGGCGAGTTACAAGTGTAGAAGAACTAAATATGAGAGTTTTATAACAAAAAGGTGAGGTGAGAATGTGATAGGTGCAATCAGTAAGAAGAGTGAAAGAATTAACTTGAGAAGAAATAAGTCGTGAATCTACCTAGCAATTATCAGCTTTCTATTTTTCGGTTTTTTCATCGTTTGACATCTAAAATTTACATGCCAAACGATGAAAAACTATTCCATACGGAAACAAATAAAGTAATTAAGTTGTCGGGGATGGGGAAATTGATTGTAGAATAAAGGGAATATAATCCACATAAAAACTTCATAGAAATTCGATTTCGGATAGAAGGATATGAGGAAGCTGGATTTACGTTTAAGGCACAAGAAAAAGGAAATCCAGGTGTCCAATTACCTGTCAAAGTGTTGTATGAAGAGAATGGGAATTACGTGATAGAAGTCAAAGAATTATCTCCAAATTGGGGAGCTTTAGCTTTAGGTATTTACAATAAAAACAATGAAAAAGAACAAATGGATATGAGGAAGTTTACACAAGATGTTAACGAATACGAAGAAGAAAATACAAGTATAAAGAGTCCCAATAAATTTGTTCAGACGATTTTTACTGATCAAAGAAAAACAAAAGCAAATGATGAATTGTTAGCTGAAAATAAAAAAACATATGAGTTAGATTTTATAGAAGGAGACAAAAAAGATATTGAAACAAAGATTGAAAATTATGGGAAAGTAATCAAGCTTGAAGAGGAAAATGGGAAGACAGTTTATGAGAAAGTAAAAGAACTAAAAGATGAAATGAAGTACCAAACCGAAGCGGAAAAAATGGAAACACAATCAAAAATATCATCATTAGAATCCAAAATAAAATCATCAGAAAAGAACGTTGAATTGTTTAAAGGAGAACAAAAAATTGCACGAGATAAGATCAAAAAATTAGAGCAAAAGGCACAAGAAATTAATAAAATCTGAATAAGGTCATGTCGTCACTGAGTACTCACCAGTGAAATTTGAGTACTCAGTGAGTGCTCATTTGGTGGTTTTTGTATCGTCAGTGAGTACTCATCTGTTTGATTTGTGTCATCAGTGAGTACTCACCTAGAGGATTTTCTTGCCCCCATCGTTTTGCTAGGCTCCGCCTAGTCCCAACCCCTAGTTGGGCCCAAAAACCCCTTATGCTCTTCTCACTATTTTTGGTTCTCTACCCAAAATTGCAGAAAGGAGAGAGAAAAGTGGAAATTAGAATTAGAGAAGTAGATCCAATTGCCGTAAAGAAAATAGA
>NZ_JBFPJI010000237.1:0-5183 GCF_040838205.1 Bacillus sp. S4 | reverse complement strand
TAAAAAAGTGCACCTCCAATTGTTAGACTGTGTCTAACAATTGGGGTGCACTTCACATAGACGGTCGTCTTTTTCTATATAAAGTGAAACTTTAATCAGTGGGGATTTTGTTCATTCCCCACTGATTATTAGCCCTCACCAATCGGGCGTTTACGGGCAGTGGATCTCTCACCTAACTTCTTTGCTACAGCCGAATTTTGAGGTGGGAGTCTTACTGCCCGCAAATAGCGGGATAAAGGGGAAAGGGGACACAAAGTTTATATAAGCGTAGCAGCGTAAATAAAAGCAGTAAGAAGAATCGAGCCGCTAGCTAGGCCTAAAAAATCTAATTTGTTAAAAGTTATGTTATTCATTATAAATTCTCCTTACTTGTTTAATGTAGAAGCAACAGCTTTTGCATCGATAAGAGCGGAAAATACCATGCCCATTGTATTTAAGAAATTGTTCGTTTTCATTTTGTTCATCATATAGATCCGCTCCTTTTCAAATGGTTGTTGTTACTTTCTGACTTAATTGTATAAGATAGTGGAGGGAGTCAATATCGAATTAGCTTACAAGAAAATTACACTTTTGTAAGAATTGAAATTTAACAATAAATACTTATTTTTATTACCAACTCCTAAAACTTAGTGTTATAATCGTTATAAGAAAATGATTATACTTCGGATATTCAGAAAGGAACGAAACAAATGTATAAACTAATTACATTTTCGTTGAAATATATATTTAAAACGGCTGGGAAAGTAGAAGTACAAGGGAGAGAGAAATTACCAGAAGGTGGCCCTTACGTTGTTGCTTGCACACATACAAGCTTTATGGACGTTTTAATGTTAGCAGCAGGAATGTACCCAACCCAAATTCATTACATGGCAAAAAAAGAATTGTTTGAAGGGAAATTTAAAAATTGGTTTTTTAAAAATGTAAATGCATTCCCTGTAGACCGTGCGAATCCAGGGCCAAGCACATTGAAAATTCCATCGCGTTTATTAAAAGAAGGAAAAGTAGTAGGGATTTTCCCAAGTGGGACGAGATCATCAGAAGACGTTTCATTAAAAGCTGGGGCTGTTACGATTGCAATGCGTTCTAACGTTCCGTTAATACCGGCCGCTTATGTTGGCCCATCAAGTGTAAAAGAATTGATAAAAGGAAAAAAAGCACAATTAGTTTTTGGAGATCCAATTCAAATTGATGCTGAAGAACAAATAGATCGAAAAACGGCTATGAAAATGATGACAGATGAATTAAATGCAAAGTTTGAAGAACTAAAGGAAGTTTTACAGCCAAATTAAAAGTAAGAAAAGACGACCGGGCATAGACGGTCGTCTTTTCTATTATTATTTATATAAAGGGGAAAGGGGACACAAAGTTATATAAGCGTAGCAGCGTAAATGAAAGCAGTAAGAAGAATCGAGCCGCTAGCTAGTCCTAAAAAATCTAATTTGTTAAAAGTCATGTTATTCATTATAAATTCTCCTTACTTGTTTAATGTAGAAGCAACAGCTTTTGCATCGATAAGAGCGGAAAATACCATGCCCATTGTATTTAAGAAATTGTTCGTTTTCATTTTGTTCATCATATAGATCCGCCCCTTTTCGAATAGTTGTTGCCTTGTTTCTGACTTAATTGTATGAAATATTACGGAGAGTCACTATCGAATTAGCTTACAGGAAAATTACACTTTTGTAAGAAAAACAAATGAAAGTGTAATGATGAGAAGATTTGACATATGTTCATGTGATTTATTAAGTTAAAAGTAGAGGTGAGTGTATGGCTAATATTAAAGATATTGCAAAGATGGCTGGGGTTTCAGTTACGACTGTTTCGAGGGTATTAAATGATCATCCATATGTAAGTGAAGAAAAAAGGAAAGTTGTTTTAGAAATAGTTGAGAAATTGAATTACTCACAAAATGCAAATGCTGTTCATTTATCAAAAGGAAAGACGAATATTGTTGGCGTGATTTTACCTTATATTAATCATCCGTCTTTTGATGCGATGGTGGGTGGAATGATGGAAGTTGCGTTAGCTCATAATTATCGAGTGCTTCTTTGTCAAACGAACTACAATAAAAAAGAAGAAATGAAAAGTTTACATATGTTGAAAACAAAGCAACTAGACGGTCTTATCATTTGTTCTCGTGCCAATGAGTGGGAAATTATAGAGCCTTATGCAGCATATGGGGCGGTTATTGCTTGTGAGGATAATGATATTGAAAGCATATCGAGTGTATATACAGATCATTTTAATGCCTTTCAATTAGGGATGAGTTACCTTATTGAAAAAGGTTATAAGAAGATTGGATATTGTACGGGAAGAAAGTTAGGGCCAAGTAGTAAGAAACGTTTTGATGCTTATAAACAACAGCTACAATTAATAGATGAAGAAGTGATGGAAGATCGGATTTTCACAGAATGCTTTACATTAGAAGATGGTGTAAGAGTTGCACATCAATTCAAGGAGATGGAGAATCCTCCTGAAGCATTAATAGTGGCAGGGGATGAAGTTGCTATTGGGATCATGACAGAAGTTAAAAAATTAGGTATTAAAGTTCCTGAAGATTTAGCGATTATTGGTTTTGATAATCAACCGATTTCTCAAGTTTTACAACTGACAACCATTGACCAAAATTTAAAGGGAATAGGTAAGACGGCTTTTGAAATGTTTTACAGGCAAGTAAGTGATGAGAGTTCTAAACAAGAAAAGATGGAAATTCCGTATAAACTTGTGGAACGCTCCACGGTTTAGTATTTATCCGTTATGTGTATAATCGCATAACGGATTATTTTTTTGAAATGTCTTTGACAGGAAACGCGTTTCATACTTTATAAATGATTTACACCGGTATGTAATAATCCATGGATTCTTTTCGAGTGTTAAAACAATGAATGGAATTTGGAGGAATATGCATGAATGAACTTTTATCGAGTATGAAAAAATATGTAAAGGATGACGAAGAGATTTTGGCCTTTATGGTAGGGATATTTGAGAATGATAATTTTACGCTATGTTATCAACATGGAATTTTTGCTGCCACTACTAGACGTCTCCTTTTTTACGGGAAATTTCCGTACTATCCCGCAATATTTAAAGATTACTCATATTTGCATATAGATGACATAGATTTCCGTCCATGTTTCGAGTTTACTTGTAATCATGAAACCGTTAGAGCTAAGTATATTCAGAAAGGGAATGTGGAGCAATTTGTTCGTGCAGTTAGAGCAAATATGAATAATTAATCACCCCTTTGTTTAAACATAATATCATGGTCATTATGAGAAAGAATGCGTAATAAAAACCACTTCTAAACCTCTAGGAGATAGTGATACAATGTCAAATGGGGGGAGGGATGAACTATGGTTAATCAACGTATAAAGGAAATCGCATTAATTACAATCGGTTCATTACTATTTGCAATTGGTATTAATTACTTCGCAATTCCAAACCGTTTATCAGAAGGTGGAATCATCGGTCTAACGGTTGTTACTTATTATTTATTTGGATGGTCACCAGGAATCACGAATCTTGTTTTGAATGCAATTTTATTAGCTATTGGTTATAAATTTTTTGATAAGAAAACGATGGTTTATACAATTTTAGGGATTGTAGAAACATCTTTGTTTTTATATGTTACAGAACATATTCAGTATCAAGTAAACAGCGATACGCTATTAGCCGCTTTATTCGCGGGTGTATTTGTAGGTATCGGATTAGGGTGTATGTTCAAAGCTGGAGGTACATCAGGAGGATCAGCCATTTTAGCACAGTTAGCAAATCAATATTTAGGGTGGAGTGTTGGAAAAGGCGTACTTATTATTGATATTATTGTAATTGCTGGTTCTGTATTTATAATAGGACAAGAAAAGGCAATGTATACGCTTGTTGCTGTATTTGTCGGAGCGAAAGTGATTGATTTCATTGTAGAAGGAATGGATACAAAAACGGCTGTTACGATTATTTCAAATCAGCCAGACTTAATTCGTGAGACCATTACGAAAAACATGACACGCGGTGTTACTGTATTAGAAGGACGCGGCGGATATACTGGTAAAAATAAAGAAGTATTATATGTTGTTATTAATAAACAAGAGCTTGTTAAGTTAAAGCAAGTTATTAGTAGAGTTGATGAAGATGCCTTCGTTGTCATTCACGATGTACGTGATGTACTTGGCGGTGGTTTTAAAGCAAGCTAAAAGATGAACGAGAAAATTCGTTCATCTTTTTTTTATCCCGCATTAACGGGCAGTAGAACTCCCACCTCAAAATTCAGCTGGAGCAAAGAAGTTAGGTGGGAGATCAACTGCCCGTAAACGCCCGATTGGTTCAACTAATAATCAGTGGGGGGATGAACAAAACCCCCACTGATTAAAGTTTCACTTTATTCTTACAAAAATGTAAGGGTAATGTAATGGGATTGAATGGTAGATTAAATGCCTGCTCTTTAGAATGGATGTATAAGTATCCTGTAGAGGAGGAAAATCAGTATTATGAAGAAAAAAATGATTACTACTGTGATAGCTATGGTGACGATAGTAGTAGTATTGCTACCTACAAAACTTGGACCGGTTATCGATAAATATAATCCGCTTTATACGACGAAAGAATACTATACAATTGTGGATACGATCGGTCAGCACGTCGGTGATGAATGGTATGAATATGAATTTATTGCATTTGATGAACGTGGAAGAGAACAAAAAATAAAGAAAACTGTTAAACATATGTTAAAGAGAGACGAAGCGTTAAAGGTGTTCGCAAAAGGGCGTTACGGTGAGTCAATTGAAGAGATTGAGACTACAAATATCCCTATAAATGCGAAGAGTAAACTTTTGTCGATGAGATAGAAAAATATACCCCCACCTATTTTTTGTCGAAATCAAAAATACTAGGTGGGGGTATATTTTTGACTCGTAAAAAAAACCCCTAGTTCGTATAAACTAGGGGTTTTTTTATATAAAGGGGAAGGGGACACATTGCAGTAATAAAAATGAAAGTATAAGAAGATTGGGCTACCGGCAATGTAATTTGGTTATGTGAGTATGCTTCTTATTTGGCTTACTTTCTAACCTTATTGTATGAGATATAGGTAAGGGAAACTATCGAATTACATTACACATATCTTACAAACATGTAAGTATCCTGTAATGTAATTCGATAGTTAGAAGATAGTGAATATAATATATTAT
>NZ_JBFPJI010000236.1:0-5194 GCF_040838205.1 Bacillus sp. S4 | reverse complement strand
ATTATGTCTATACTGTGACATGTCTTTCTACCTATAGATTATGAATAAAAAACACGTAAGCTTCTCGCTTACGTGTTTCCCGTATTAACGGGTATCCCGATTGATAAGGGCTAATTAAATTCCCACTTTATCCATTCACTTTTTCCGCTTGCCAAAAATACCCTCCAAATGCTTTAGCAAGAACATCAATCGATCTATTTAATTCTTCATCTGTATTATCTACGCCACCAACTTCAATTAAAATCGCCTGTCCTGATAAGTCTTGATTATAGACTCCATTTCCTGTTTGGAACCCTTTTTGAATTACACCACGGCTCACTCCTGGATATTTCTTATTAATTTCCTCATGAAGAGCTGTTGCTAATTGTAAGTTCTTTTCATAATTTTTATTTCCTTTCCCAATTACAAAAGCAAGCTTTGCATATGATTTATCTCCAATTGTTTTTGTCGTGACATTTTTCCGTGCACTATCACGGTGCAAATCGAAAAAATATTGGAGTTCTTTATTACCAGCCATCGCTTCTTGTACAATTTCTCGTGACAGTTTATAAGAACTATTACTATTTAATCCTTTACTTATTAATTTTTGACCAACATCCGTTTTATCGTTAGTAGCACCGATCCCTTCACTTTCTAACTGTTCACGCAATCGATCGCCAACTATTGAAATATTCGTTACAGAACTCGTTGCTTTATTTGGATTTGGGTCATTCGTTAAGTTGAGTAACGGCAAATAAGATTCCCAGCTATGTGAATGATAAATCAATGCAACTTGTCTTTTTCCCGTCGTTTGAGATGGTTGTTTCTTCTCTTTATTCGGATCAGGCTTAGGAACTTGTCCAGCTTCTCCAGTCCGTTCCTTCACTACTTCTTCAAGAGGAACACTCGATTCTATCGGTAAGTTGGAGTAATTTGTTCCTTCACCTGCTATAACGATTTCTGTATCATACTTTCCAAATCCCGGAAGCTCCTTTCCGACAAAACTACGTACATCATCAAAACGAATATTCGTAGCCATCGAAAAGAGGAATGAAGAAATAGAAAAGTCTTGATTCAAATTCCGGTACTCCTGTGTAAAATAATGATTCTCTTTCCCAATAACGTACATGTAACCATTCATTGATAACTCATTTAACCAATTATATAAATACGTTGACTTTGTCTCTTTCATGGAAGTTACCATTACACTAATAAGAAAGAAAGTCGCTAATACCGTAGTAATAACAAATATAATTAACTTGCGTACACTTGTTAATTTCACGTAAAAAAAGCCTCGATTCATACTATCACCCTCTCTATTTCAAGTTATGTACAAGCTCTAGAGAATAGACCGCTTAAATTCCGGCTATATTGTTAATGAGGTGAAATGAATTGAAGCTACTAATAGGAACATTACCAATCGTCTTATCATTTATTTTTTATTTGTTTGCTTTACATCCTAAAATTCGTATTACGCTACATATTTTCGCATACTTAGCACTGTATGTACTCGGGACAATTATTTCTATTAATATATATGATGTTTTAATACAAAATTTAGTTTTCATGACAAGCATTCATGGAATTTTACTAAATCCATTTTTTCTACTTGCAGGAGCGTATATAGGGGTATACACTTTGTACTTAATTTTGTCTCAAATTGTTATGAAACTAATGAATTCCAAAAATGGAGTGTAACGAAATGCGGACACCATTTATCTGTCATAAATGCAAAAAAAGAATAGCGAGAAAGAAAGATCTTATTACCTCTACATGGCATTTCCGCTTTTATTTATTTCACAACACTTGTTTCAAAAATCAGCAATTATTTGTCTCACGTTTTATTCCTATAAATACACTCTTTGGTTTCTTTCTTATTATATATGGGCTTATTGCGGGTAGCATTCTAATGTTCACGGAGCCATCTATCGTTTGGCTTATTTTTTTGCTTCCTATTTTATATCGGTTTCTTTCCTATTATTACGTTGAACGTTTTTTCTGTAAATAACTAGTAGACTGACCTCTAGGAATGCTTAAACACTCCCAATCATTTTCTTTTAACATTTTACCAATGTAAATGATTTGTCCAATATGTAAAGCATAATGAGAAATTTGCCTTTCGATCGCTTGCATTACAGTGTGTTCTTCTCCGCGAATGTATACTGTCTTTAATAAGTGTTCAGACATTATAGTATTCATCGTTTTAAAAACGTATTCCCACCCTTCTTGCCACGCTGCAAGGGCTTCTTCCTTTGAATGATAGCCTCCTTCAAATTCACCATCTCGGTTACGATTTATTTTTTCACCATCAGACGTTAAAAAATCTGTCCATCTTGAACGCATATTACCATGTAAATGCTTAATAATAATCGCAATACTATTTGTCTCCTCATGAGAAGACCACATTATCTGTTCATAAGATAATTGAGAAAGTACTCGTTCTCCTTGGTTTTGTGTTGCTTTAAAATTCGAAATGGCACATTTTAAATACTCTCGTCTAATATCCAAATTAACACCTACCTTCACACTAACTAATTTTCGTTCCATTCGGTAGTTCCATATTAGGCTGAAGTAAAACAACATCGTCAGCTTCAGGAACTCCGCCAAGTACAAGTACTTCCGATTTAAATCCTGCCACACGCTTTGGCGGGAAATTCACTATAGCAACGACTTGTTGACCAATTAAATCTTCTGGATTGTATCTTTTCGTAATTTGAGCACTTGATTGCTTAACCCCTAACTCTCCAAAATCAATCTCTAACTTAATTGCAGGAATCCTTGCTTCTTTAAATTCCTCCGCCTTTCTTACCGTCCCAATACGCAAATCCAAAGTTAAAAAATCTGCAAAACTAGCCATTTTATCAATCCTCCCAATTATTACTTAGACGAAACATAAAAATCCCCTTCAAAAAAAGAAAGGCGCCTAGGCACCTTTCTTTTGTAACTCACTTGATTCATTTGATTTATAGAAGAAGAAACCGAGAACCCCGCCAATACATGCTGGGATTAACCACCCTATTCCTTCTTTATATAACGGTAACATTTGTAGTACATTTGAAATTGCGTCAATTTTGATGTTCGCACTTTCTAAACCATTAAATAAACTAATCGACAATGCACCTAATATTGCACCAATATAAATTGTATTACGCTTTCCAATCCATTTATGGAAATACGAAAGTACAATTAATACAATTGCAACTGGATAAATGATCATTAACACTGGTAAAGTTACTGCGATTAATTGTGTCAATCCTAAGTTAGATACAATTAAACTAAATACACATACTATTGTTACAATCGTTTTATGTGAAAATTTCGGGAATAAGTTTGTAAAGAAGCCTGCACAGGCAGATGCTAATCCAACCGAAGTCGTTAAACAAGCAAGTGTAATAACAAGTCCTAATAAAATTTTCCCACTCGTTCCATACAACTCATTTACAACATTCGTTAATATAAGACCACCGTTCTCTGAAACACCAAGTGATGTACTTGTTGAACCTAGATAAGCAAGTGATAAATATATTAACGTTAAACCTATTACAGCAATTACTCCTGATACGACTGTTATTTTTGCGATTTGTCCGCTCTCTTTTATTCCTTTTGAGCGAATAACTTGTACAACAACAATTCCAAACACAAGAGCACTAATTGCATCCATCGTTAAATACCCTTGAATAAACCCTCCAAAGAAAGCATTTTCTTTATAAGCAGCTAACGGTTCCGCCGGTGTTCCAATCGGATCAATAATTGCCTTTCCGACAATAACAGCAACTATTAATACTAACAACGGTGTAAGGAACTTTCCAAACCAATCAACTAATTTAGATGGATTTAATGATAAATACCACGTTACTCCGAAGAAAACTATAGTGTAAAGGAACAGCATGTACCATTCTGAAACCATTGCTTCTGATAAAAACGGCTTCATTCCCATTTCAAACGAAACAGCTCCAGTACGCGGGATCGCAAAGAATGGTCCAATTGCTAAATAACTAACTAGTGGAAAAATAAACGCAAATATAGGGTGAACTCTAGAAGATAGCGCTTTCAAGTCCCCCTCTACAAACGCGACAGCTGTGACAGCTAATAGGGGAAGTCCGACTCCCGTTACAAGGAATCCAATTGTAGCAATCCAAACATTTTCTCCTGCTTGTTGACCTAAAACTGGTGGAAAAATTAAATTTCCTGCTCCTAAAAATAATGCAAATAACATTAAACCGATTGCTAGCGTATCACCTGGCCTTAATCGTCCCTTCATCTCTTTCATTTGCATAGCACTTTTTCATTGTTTTTCTCTATTCTCACAATATGCTATGCATCCTCCTCTCCGTTCATAATCATAAAGTATGTCCCTTACAAAGCAATGTCCTTCTCCATAATTTCTCCATTCCCCTTTTAATTACTCTAAATAATAAATTTTGATTTTTTTGAAAATTTAAGTCATTAGAGTGTTATGACGTGGAGTTTAGTTGTCAGACCTCTTTGTTTTTATCACACATATAGTAACATATTTGGCTGAAAAATAAAAACATATTTTTAAATAGAATTTTTTGAAAATCAAAATTATCCACGCATACCTCCTTTATTTATTCTATTACACAAATTTTTTTAGAAATTTACGATTTTTACATTTTATTATATTTGAATATTTTTATGCGAAAGAAAGTAAAAGCCATCAAAAAATAAGATGGCTTTTACTTGTTACTCTATCGTTTCAACTTCACGTGGATTCTTCATCTCTTCAACATACACAACTCTAAATCCATGATCTTCTAAATCCTTTAGCAATGTTTCTAATTCACTATCTTCAAACTCTTCTCCCAATGTAAACATAATTCTACGTACTAATAAAGCATCATTATCAAAAGTCATTAAGCTTTGAATACCAGTGTATTTCTTTAGCACTGTCGATAATTTTTGAATGGCCCCATTATAATCTTGTGTTCCAATCATGACAGAATATTTACTAGAATGGACTCCCCATGCATCTTCTAATAGTTCAAAAACTTTTTTATGAGTTAAAATACCAAGGAAGACCCCTTTTTCATCAACTACTGATAAATACGGTAGTTTTTTAATTGTAAAAAATACTTTAAAGAAGGAAGAGTCTTCTCTCACGTACCCATTCTTATCGTTCAATAATTGTAATACATTATCTTCAAGTGAACCTTTATATTCTAAAATATCTACTTTGTATACATTCCCTAAAAAC
>NZ_JBFPJI010000235.1:0-5274 GCF_040838205.1 Bacillus sp. S4 | reverse complement strand
GTATTCTATAGTCTTGTAGAAAAACACATATTAAAAAATATACTTATGAATTAGTCTTCTTTTAGTTGTGATGATCGTCGTAAGGTCATTGCCCAGAATAAAAGAGCACAAGCACTAACAGATGCACCTAATATACAAACTCCGTTCCATCCGTAGCTTGCATAAATGTTTGTGGAAAGAATTGCACCTGTAGCACTGCCGATAGAATAAAAAATCATATAACTAGCAGTGAGCCGACTTCTCGCTTCAGGACGCACTGTGAAAAGTATACTTTGGTTCGTGACATGTACAGCTTGCACAGCTAAATCTAAAAGGATAACGCCGATAACTAGTAGGAATAGAGAAGGGTTCATTAATTTAATGAGGAGCCATGAAAGTAATAATAAGGATAAGGCTATGCCAGTAGTTCTTTCTCCGAATCCGCGATCAGCGAGTTGTCCGGCCTTAGTGGCAGCTAATGCACCAGCAACTCCAGCAAGACCAAATGCTCCGATAGCTGTATGTGATAGATTATATGGTGCAGCACTTAGAGGTAAAACTAATGAAGTCCATAAAATACTGAAGGAAGTAAAAATAAGCAATGCTAATATTCCGCGAATACGTAAGATCCTTTCTTCTACAAATAATAAGAGAACAGAACGTAATAAGTTACGATAGGTCATAGCTGTTTTTGTATTAACACAATGGTTGAGATTGCCCCTCATAATGAAAAATTTGAAGTGTTGACTAGAGAACATCAAATGTATCTTTCAGTTATATTTCAAGAATTAATCGCCAAAGGTATTCAGTCTGGAGAACTGCAAAGTGATGTGAATGCTAAAGCATTGGCACAAACGCTAGTCACTTCATTAATTGGATTAACAGTGTTAATGAAATCTCGACCAGAACGTTCAGTTGTAGATAATTCGGTATGTATCATATTATCGTTACTAAAATAAATGTAACAGAATTGTATTTCAATCAACTATGTCGATTATAGACACTTTTATTTATAAACTTTCAACCTTAAAGCACTGAATTGTCTACGAAGGCAACAAGTGCTTTTTGTTTTCCGGTAAATATGAGCAGGTGAATCATAATGGCTGTCTGCAATGTATGAAGATTGTTGGAGACATTTGTAATTAGACATCAGATAAGAGGGGAATGAAAACACTATATAAGCCCCTTCAAAGCCCCTCATAAGCACCTACCAAGTAATAAATCACTAAGAAAAAGAAAAAGAAAAAACAAAAACAAAAACAACTACAAGAACAAAAAAGCGCGAAAAAATAAAACCGGTGTAGTAGTAGTAAAAAAAATTGAAATTCGAATGCCAAAACCGTTACCTCATTCTTATATTTATATTGAAGGATTGGAATTTTCCTATTTGCTAGCAAAGAGTGGAGGGAAACTGATGGCGGTGTACCGTAATGTGCAGGTGAACTTTTGGCAAGATGAATTCATATTAGATTTAACGCCAGAAGAGCGTTATTTTTATATATATTTGTTAACTGGTACGAAAACGAAGCAATGTGGTATTTACATATTGCCAAAGCGTTTGGCAGAGCTTGAAACTGGTTACAGTATGGAGACTGTTGAGAAGTTATTGAACCGGTTTGTGGAATACGGGAAGATTTTATATGATGCGGAAACGAAAGAGTTATTCATAATAAATTGGCTACATTATAACCCTATTTTAAATACGAATGTAGAGAAGTGTGTGTTACGTGAGTTAAAGACTGTGAAAAGTAACGAGTTCATACATATGTTTTTACGTAAATGTCTTGAAGAAGAATACAAGATTCCATTATTACTACAGTATTTTGGTATGCCGAAAGAAGAGGGTTCACAAGCAGTTATTGAAGAGAAAGAAGATATGAAAGAGGTAGAAACGGTAGAAGAGGCTACTTCGCATAGTAAAGTTTATAAGTTTTACGAACAAAATATAAGTAGTCTATCTCCATATATCGTGAAGGAATTGAAGGGGTGGATACAAAAAGTTTCAGGAGAGACAGTACTAGAGGCGCTTAAAATCGCGTTTGAAAATAATAAGGGAACACTTGCTTATGTGCAGGGGATTTTGAGGAATTGGTGTAAGAAAGGACGAGTAAGCTTCAGTAAAGGAAAGGAAATAGTGCGTAAGAGAGAAGTGTTCAGTTTGTATGATCCATAGCATGAGCAAGTAATGATTTCTTCTTTTCTAAAAGGTTCTTTTACAATAGAAGCGAATAGATTGAGAGAGGAGGGATTGTATGGAAGTCGTCATAAAAAAGAAACGAAATAGGGGAAAAAGAATTTTCATTTGGTCTAGTAGTATCGTTCTTTTTTTGTTTATTTGCGTTATGATTTTTTTGAACATATATACGCTTAGTTCTATGCCAAAGATAGATGGAACGATAAAACTTGAGGATTTACAACACGCTGTTACGGTGAAGCGGGATAGTAAAGGAATACCGCATATTAAAGCGGGAAATGCACATGATTTATATTTTTCGCAAGGGTATGTACAAGCGCAAGATCGTTTGTTTCAAATGGATTTAAGTAGAAGGCAAGCTTCTGGTATGTTAAGTGAAGTTGTAGGGGAAGCAGCTGTTGATCGAGATAAGTTGTTTCGAACGCTCGGTTTACGGCGAGCGGCAGAAGCATCTGTTAGTCAATATGATGGGGAAGCGAAATATGCCCTGCAGTCATTTGCTGATGGGGTGAATGCTTTTATACGTGAGGCGAAGGCCGAAAAGAAATTGCCAGTGGAGTTTACTCTATTAGGTTATGAACCTGCTGAATGGTCAATGGTTGATTCTTTAACGATCGGAAAGTATATGGCGTTTGATTTAGGAGGACATTGGCATGGACAGGCATTTCGATATTGGGCGTTGAAAAATCTTCCGGAAAAGCAAGCAAATGAGCTATTTCCTACATATCCGAAAGATGCACCTAGATTGCTCGCTGAACTGAAAAATACAAATGTGAATGTAGCACAAAGTTTTTCAAAGACAGTAATTCCGCCGGAGTTTAACGGTAGTAATAACTGGGTGATAAGCGGTGAGAAGAGTGTGTCTGGTAAACCGATTTTAGCGGATGATCCTCATTTATCGCTTGCGACACCTTCTATATGGTATCAAACGAGACTTGACATGAAAGATTTACATGTGAGTGGCGTTATTTTTGCTGGAGTACCAGGTGTTATATTAGGGCACAATGACAAAATTGCATGGGGTGTTACGAATACTGGTCCTGATGTACAAGATTTATATATTGAAAAGAGAAATCCTAATAATGAAAATGAATTTTTGTATAACGATAAATGGGAAAAGGCTACGGTTGTTGATGAATCTATTAAAGTAAAAGGCGGGAAAACAATTCCGTATAACGTTACAATTACGAGGCACGGTCCAGTAATTTCAGAGTTTGCGGATAAGGGTAAGGAGAAAACGAAAACAGTATTCGCTTTGAAATGGACTGCTTTAGAGCCTTCAGCTGAATTAAAGGCAGTATTAAATATGAATAAAGCAAAAAACTGGAATGAGTTTGAAACAGCTCTTCAAGATTTTCACACACCGACTCAAAACTTTTTGTTTGCATCAAATGACGGCACAATTGCTTATAAAGCGAATGGAAATATACCAGTGCGTAAAAAAGGCGATGGTAGTTTGCCAGTTCCAGGATGGACAGATGAATATGAATGGGAAGGGTATATCCCATTTGATCAGCTTCCAAAAGTAATAAATCCAAAACAAGGGTTCATTTCAACTGCGAATAATAAAATTGTTGATGATAATTATCCGTACCATATTAGTAATACGTGGGCACAGCCATATAGGCAAATGCGCATTCAAGAGTTTTTACAAGAGAAGGAAAAATATACGGTGAAAGATTTACAAAAGTTACAGATGGATCAAAAGAATTTATACGGGAAAGAATTTGCTCCTATATTTTTAAAAGAGTTAAATAAAACAGATTTAAATGAAGTGGAGAAAGAAGGCGTCAAACAATTAACAAAGTGGAACTTTTACGATAGTAAAGATGAAGCGGCACCATTAATATTCCATTTGTTAATGAAAGAGATTTCGAATACGTTATTTTCAAAAGAAGTACCGAAAGATGTAATGGAGTTATTTGAAGGGAAACAACAAGTTGTCGATGAACTAATTCGTAAAGAAGTAAACGGTGAAAATAGTGCTTGGTTTACGAAGTACGGAGGCTTCACAGAAGTTGTGCATACATCGTACGAGAATGTAATGAAGAAATTACAGAAGGAGTATGGACCCGATGTTGCAGAGTGGAAGTGGGGCGATTACCATCAACTTGCTTTTACACATCCAATTTCGAGATCATCTAGTATATTAGCACTACTCGCATTTAATCGTGAGAAACCAGTTCCAATTGGAGGAAGTCAAGTTACGGTTCAAGCAGCGAATTACGGAGATAATGGTATTGTAAATCACGGTGCTTCATGGAGATTTGTCATTGATACGAAAGATATGTCAAACGGTTATCATATAGTGGGGCCGGGACAGTCAGGACATTTTAGAAGCGATTGGTATCATGATCAAATAGATGATTGGGTGAATGGTGAGTATCATACGACTACTTTAAATACAGATGGAATTGAAGGGAAAGTATTAACTTTACAGCCGAAGTGATAGTATGTTCCTATTTGCAGATGGCCCAGCTTTATGAAGTAATAATCCTTCCGCTAATGAAGGTTTTACTTTATAAAAGAGACTCTTACTATTGTAAGAGTCTTTTTACTATGATAATGGATAAAATATCCTTTTTGTAGAAACGCGACAAATTTTGACAAAATATTGGACGGGGACTTGTTATAATATCTTTTGGAATATTATGTTTATTGAACTGAGGATGAAGTAGTGTGCAACAAGGGGAATTTCTTAATAGTTGCAGTGAAATCTAATAGGGGGATTTAATATGAGCATTAAAGTAATAAGGGCAACGGGTATGATGGGCGGAGCAACAAGAGTTGCTGTAAAGGTAGATAACGAAGTAGTAATGAAACTTGAGAATAACGAAGAATATACGCTTCCTTTTGAATTAGATGAAGCGAATATTAAAGTAAAACAATTCTTTTTTGGAAGTAAAGAAAAGAAAGTAAAGGATGGCGAAATAGTAGAAATTAAGATAAATAGTATCGCCATGCTATTACTGATGGTGTCAATGATGGCTGTTTTATTCGGTTCGTCAATTGGTATAAATATTGTTGTTTTTGGTGTAATAGGAGCATTAGTTACGTTAGTATACGGAGTGAATAACTGGTTTAGTTTAGAGGTTAAATAA
>NZ_JBFPJI010000234.1:0-5274 GCF_040838205.1 Bacillus sp. S4 | reverse complement strand
ATCATGGGGCTTTTTTTAAGTGTCCATGATTCGGGGTACAGTTCACTTAAAAGTAAGGTTTCTTTTTTTATATAAATAATTTTACTTATTATCAATATAAGCATTCTTATAAGTATAAACGCCACCAAATTGATGCTTTTCAATTCCTTTTACATAATCCTTTTGTACATAAGCTGAACCAATATGGTAAAGCGGTGCTACCGCAGCGTCCTCTAATACAATACGCTCAGCTTCTCGCAACGCTTCCCATCTTTTCTCTTGATCTAGTACAAGATCATTTTTAGCTTTTTTTATGAGTTCATCGTAATGAGGATTAGAATAATTCATTTTATTATTTGGATTATTTGTCGTAAATAGCTCTAAATAACTAATTGGATCTTTATAATCCGGTCCCCAATTTACCATAGATATATCGTAATCACCTGTTTGTTCTAATTGTAATTTTTGCTTAAATGGCTGTTGTTTAATTTGTATCGTTAATCCATGCAAATTCTTCTCTAAGTCACCTTTTATATATTCCGCTATACGTTTTGCGTTATCTTGTTCAAACGTTAAGAACTCCAGTGTTACCTGTTCTACCCCAAGTTCTTTTTTCGCTTCTTCCCAAACCTTTTTCGCATTTTGTAAATCATATGGAGAAAGATCTCCGTTTTCTTTTCTAAAATCTTTGCCAGTCTCTTCAGTTATATGACCAGCTGGTACAAGTCCACTTGCAGGTTTTGCCCCGTTATTTATAAAGTGAGCGACGAAATCATCTTTATTTAATGCCAATGAGATAGATTGACGTACTTTCTTATTTGCTAACGCATTATTTTTTTCGTTAAAACGTAGCATAGCAATTCCAGGATCACTCGACATGTGTAATTCCTTATTCCCTTTATACTTGTCTACAACTTGTGAATTAATAGGGACTCGCTCCAAATCGCCGGCTTCATATAAATTTACAGCTGTCATTGTGTCCTTTACGATATGAAAGTTTATTTCGTCTAATTTCACTTTCTTTTGATCCCAATATGTAGCATTCTTCTTTAATTGAAACTCTTGTTCATGCTTCCATTTCTCTAATACAAATGGACCGTTATATATGAGATTACTAGGTTCCAATGCATAATTCTTTCCTTGCTCTTTCAAAAATGATTCATTCTGTGGTAAGTATATAGGTAGTGCTAACAACTGTAAAAAGTAAGGAATTGGCTGTTCTAGTTCCACTTCTAGCTTATAATCATTTATAACCGTAACCCCAAGTTCATCAAGAGACATCGTTCCCTTATTGATCTCTTTCGCATTTTTCACGTAAAAAAGCATGGACGCATATTGAGACGCTGTTTCAGGGGTAATTGCACGTTTCCACGCAAACATAAAATCATTTGCTGTTACATTGTCCCCATTTGACCATTTTGCATCTTTACGCAAATCAAATGTATATTTTTTACCATCTTCACTTCTTTTAAACGATTTTGCTACTGCCGGAATAGGATGATCCTGATCATTTAGCACATACAACCCTTCAAATATGTTTTGCATAACGTGTGCTGATGTACCATCCATCGTTTTTGCAGTATCAAGTGAAGGAATTTCTTCTGATACTGTTACATTTAACACTTGTTTTTTAGCTTCTGCATCACTTTTATTAGCTTTATTATTACAAGCTGTTAAAAATAAAGATGTAACAAGTGCCATTACCATTAAACGGCTCTTTTTTCGCTTCATGAATTGCGCTCCTTAAATATAAAATATTATATATTATAGCAGAAATACCAATAGAAAGATGCGACATTCTATTGAATATTTATTCGTTCAAGAAAAAAGCTACCCTTTTTTAAAAAGGATAGCTTTTTCAACCGACATATAATACCTATCTTTGTAAACCTCGTTTAAAACGACTTGCTTCGAATATAATACGCTCTTCATCTAATGTTTTACATTCACCATTCCAAACAACACGTTTACCGTTAATAATTACATCACTTATATCTTTTCCACTAGCTGCATATACAAGATGCGATAACACTTCATCTGCTGGTTGTAAATGCGGCTTATTAGATGGATCAATCGTAATAAAATCAGCACACTTTCCAGGCTCAAGTGATCCCGTTTGTTTCATCCCAATTACTTCTGCTGCTCCTTTCGTCGCAAGAGAAAGAGCTGTTTCAACTGGCAATGCTGTTGCATCTTGATGAATACCTTTTTGTAATAAAGTCGCAATACGCATTTCTTCAAACATATCTAAATTATTGTTAGACGCAACACTATCTGTAGCAATCCCTACTTTAACCCCTGCTTCTAGCATCGCTTTTACATTCGCTATACCAGAACCTAATTTTAAATTACTATTCGGATTATGAGCTACTCGAACATCATGTTCTGCTAAAAATGCACGCTCATTTTCATTTAATACTACTCCATGCGCAATAACTGTTGGACGTTTAAACAATCCGCAACTTGCCGCATATTCTACTGGACGTTTTCCGTACTGTGCTTCAATATCACGTACTTCACGATCTGTTTCAGAAAGGTGGATATGAACCATAGTTTGATTTTCTACTGCAATACGTGCACACTCTTCTAACAGTTCTGTGGAACATGTATATGGACTATGCGGTGCAACCATCGTAGTTAACATACCACTTTCCTTATAATATCGCTTTACATATTTCTCCGCTTCTTCAATTGCTTTCTTTTCATCTTCTTTCGTTCCGAAGCTAAATAAAGTTCTTGAAACAGCAGCTCGCATTCCACTTTTTGACACCGTTTCCATAATTGCATCTTGATCTACTCCAATTGGATTAAACATATCAGAGAATGATGTGGTACCACTTTTCACCATTTCAAGTAATCCTAATTCCGTACTAGCAACCGCAAGCTCTGGAGTAAACTGGCTTTCAAGTGGCCAAATTCTCGTCTCAAGCCACGGCTGTAATAACATATCATCGCCAATACCTCTCAAAAGACTCATTACAACATGTGTATGTGTATTTACAAGCCCAGGTAAAAGCCACTTTCCTTTCATGTCAATTACTTCATCCACTTCAAAATCGTTAGCGAATTCTCCGCTATTTACATCTATAATTTGATCATTTTCTACAATGATATATCCATTTTCTATCACTTCATTTTGTTCATTCATCGTTACAATTGTAGCGTTTACATAAGTTGTTTTCAAAAGTATTTCCCCTTTCAACTCTATGAAGTTCCCTTTAATAAGTTACCACCATTATAGTAACTTATTAAAGATTAAGAGTCAAAAGATAATTTTAATTCTTTCATTATCTTTTCCTTCAAAATGTCATATTGTTTGTCATTTGTATCTGCAAATGCTTCTTCACGGCTCGACTTCACGTCCATATAGTTTAATTTTTCATGAAATTGAGTCCAAGTAAAATCATGCCTTTTCCCATCCACTGTATTGTAAAAATGCCACACTTCTCCTACTTTCGTCTTTTTTATCTCTCCCCCGCATAATTCTTGAATAATAAGGGCCGTTACACCACATTGTCCCTTTGCCGGGTTTTCGCTCGTCCACTTAGAACTCGTTTCTATTGACCAAGATTTTATTAACGCTTCATATATTGGTTTTGTCTTTTTATTATCCATTCTCAGCTTCCCCTGACATTGGTAGTTTTACACACGATATTGTAAAAGAGGTAAAAGGCGATTTTTAAAAACCGTTGATGGTGTCTCACCGATTAGTTTTGCCCCCATTTTCACGTAAAATCCTTTCGCATTTGGATCACTATCAATCGTAAAACTTTTCAATCCTAGTTCATTTGCTTGCTCTACTACAAACCTCCAAAGTATTTTCCCGTATCCTTTTCCTTTATAACTAGGATAAATGTATAGGAAATCGAGAGCATTTTCATTATGTAAAAATGAGAAAAATCCAATCTTCGCATCATCATTTTCTAAAACATATACAAAAGTTATTTTTTATGTAATCCTCTGAGATCGTTAATTCTTCCTTACAAGCTAAAATAAATTCTTCACTATAACCCCAAGTAGCTTTTGAATGTAGTGCCAGTTGACTTAGTTCATTCGCTTCACTTACTACTGCTTCTCTTACCTTCATGATTCTTTCTCCTCACCTTCGATATGTAAACTACTAAAGTGATTCGGAAAGTAATTCAAAAAATCTTTAATTTTCATAGATTAGAAATCCACTTGCTTCTTTTATAACTTGCATTATAATATAGAAAAGTATTCCAAAAAATATTTCATTTAGGGGGAATTGCTTATGCCGTTGGATTACATTTCAGGTAACTAATATTCCAAAATTTGAAGGAGTGCCTGAAATTTGCTAAACTCATATATCAATTCATTCTTATATAAAAATACCGAAAAATTCAAAGGTACAATTTTAGTAGCCCATAAAGAACAAACTCTTTATAAACAGTCATTTGGAAAAGCTAATTACGATTGGGACATACCTAATACAGCTACAACGAAGTTTCGTATCGGATCAATAACTAAAATCTTCACTGCAGTTGCTATTTTAATGCTTGTGGAAGAGAAAAAATTACAGCTACATGATACATTGGATCAATTCATTCCAACTTTCCCAAAAGGAAATCAAATTATGATTGAGCATCTATTAAGTCATACTGCTGGTGTTGGGAATATTACTGCTCAACACAACTTTTTAATACAGTCTTACCAGCCTCGAACACCGGATGAATTAATACAATGGATTATTACATGTCCCTTTGAATCTAGCCCTGGTGAAAAATTCAATTATTCGAATTCAGGTTATATTATATTAGGACACATCATTGAAGTTATAAGTGGGATTTCTTATGAAGAATTTCTTAAAAAGAAGATTTTATATCCACTCTCTATGATGAACACAGATGTTGATCTGAATCACACCATTCAAAAACATAAAGCAACTGGGTATGAGTTACATCCAATTCATGATTTACAGAACACATCATTTATTCATATGTCAAACTCGTATTCAGCTGGTGGATTATTTTCTACAGCCGAAGATTTATATATATTTGATCAAGCGATAAAAGAAAATCGTTTGCTTTCAAATAGTATGACGTCTCGCATGTTTACTGCAGGATCTTATGGAAATGGTTACGGCTGGAACATCGCTATGGCAGGCGAAAATAGTAAACTTGTATTCCATCACGGCGGCATTAACGGCTTTACATCCTCTTATTTACGGTTAATTGACAAAGAGGCTACAATCATCATTTTAAGTAATGTATCTACACTATTAACATCGACTCTTGCTAATGACATAGCTTCTTATATAGAGAATAACTATTAAAA
>NZ_JBFPJI010000233.1:0-5283 GCF_040838205.1 Bacillus sp. S4 | reverse complement strand
AAATGATTGTGTAAAACTTTGTAAAATGAGTGTAACAATGTAAGTGGAACTCTTGTTTTCAGAAAGTTTTATATAGTTAAATATCTATTAAACTATAAGATATAAAAGGAGAGAGACTATGTTACCAAATACGGTTCGTACTCCAAACAAGAAGAAGAAATGGATTATCATCGGAGTTATTGCACTAATTGTTATTGTTGCAGCAGTTAATATTTTTGTTATGCAAGGTAAGAAGAAAGGTACGGCGAAGACAGATGCTGTAAGTTTTGAGAAAGTGACAGAGCGTAAGCTTAATAATACGAAATTAATTTCTGGTCAAGTGAAGCCAGGAAATATTGAAAGTTTCTATGCGGATCCGACTAAAGGAAAAGTGAAAGATATTGCAGTGAAAGAAGGACAAGAAGTAGAAAAAGGAACGAAATTATTCTCTTATGATAATGAAGAAATTAATCTTCAAATGAAGCAAGCTGATCTTGATCAGAAGATGGCTGATATGCGTTATGATCAAGGGAAAAAGAAGATTGATTCATTGAAGAAAGAAATTAAGAAGGTAAAAGATAGTGGGGCTGGAAAAGAAGTAACAGACCCAATGGAAGAGCAAGTAAGTGAGTTAGAAATGGCACAAAAGACAACTGATCTTGAGAAAGAAAAAGGGAAGTTGCAAAAAGAAGAGTTAAATAAAAAGCAGAAGGAACTTACGATTTATAGTAACTTTACGGGTGTTGTACAAAAGTTAGACAAAGATGCGGCACAAAGTTCATCTCAGGCATTAGGTGGTCAAGGGAAAGCATTCTTGCAAGTTGCTTCTAAAGATCCGTTCCAAGTTCAAGGGACTTTAACAGAGCTTCAAAAGTCACAAATTCAAAAAGATCAAACGTTCACTGTAACTGCGAAAGCAAATAACAAGAAGAAGTGGACAGGTAAGATTACGGAAGTAAGTGAATTCCCAACGAGTGCAGAGATGGCTCAAGCTGCTGGTGAAGGAACTCAAAATATGTCTCAGTATACATATAAAGCAAGTCTTGACAGCCAAGATGGTTTATCTCCAGGTTATCACGTTTCTCTGCAAGTAAGCTTAGAGAACAAAACGATGATTGCTGTTCCAACTAAGAGCATTGTAGAAAAAGGCGAAGATGCATTTGTTTATATTGAAGAGAAAGGAAAGCTTCGTAAACAAAATGTGAAAAAAGGTGCTACTGATGGAGACTGGACAGAGATTGTAGAAGGCACAACAGTGGGGCAAAAGGTGGTTAAAAATCCTTCCGACAACGTGTATGACGGAATGGAAGTGAAAGAGAAATGATTACGTTAAACAATATTTCCAAAACATATTATCAAGGTAAATTGGCAGTACCAATTTTACATGGTATTAGTTTAACGATTCAAAGCGGTGAGTTCGTTTCTATTATGGGACCGTCTGGTTCTGGTAAATCAACGCTTATGAATATTATCGGTTGTTTAGATCGTCCAACAGAAGGCGAATATATGCTGAATGATGTGAATATCTTAACAGCAGACGAGTCAAAACTAGCTTTAATTCGTAATGAATATATCGGCTTTGTGTTCCAGCATTTTAATTTACTTCCGCGTCTTTCCGCAGTGGAAAACGTTGAACTTCCGCTCATCTACGGTGGGGTGAAGAAAGCAGAGCGTCGTCAGAGAGCTCTTGAAGCGCTTGGAAAAGTTGGATTATCAGATAGAGTACACCATTTACCTAGTGAGTTATCAGGTGGACAGAAGCAACGTGTAGCGATTGCGAGATCGATTGCAAATAATCCGACGTTCATTATGGCCGATGAGCCGACAGGTGCACTTGATACGAAGTCTGGTGCACAAGTTATGGATATTTTCACGAAGCTCAATGCAGAAGGTACGACGATTGTTATGGTTACGCATGAAGAGGAAGTAGCTGCTTATTCTTCTCGTCGCATTGTACTAAGGGATGGGAAAATTACAGAAGATAGAAGGTGTGCGGTATGAGCTTACTAGATAGTATGAAAATTGCCTTATCTTCTATTTTAGCTCATAAACTACGCTCAGCTCTGACGATGCTCGGTATTATTATCGGTGTTGGTTCTATTATTACTGTCGTTGCGATTGGGCAGGGCGGGGAAGCGGCACTGAAATCACAATTTGTTGGGTCAGGTAATCAAACGGTTCCGATTCATTATAGTGCAGATATGAATGATCCATTCGGTATGGAAATGGTAGAGGCACCGAAGATAACTGAGGAAGATATTTTTGAAATTAAAAAAATTCCAGAGATCGCACATGTTGTAACAACAAATTCAAGTATGGAACCAATTGATATTGAAGATAAAATAGAAATGGTGAATATTACTGGATTAGACAGTGAGTACTTTGCAGTAAATAAAGTAAAGTTGTTAAAAGGACGTTCTTTACAGGAATCAGATGTGGATCAAGGTAATAACGTTGTCATGATTAGTAAGCAAATGGAAGAAAAGATGTTTAAGGATGCCAATCCAGTCGGTAAAATTATTGAAATGAAGGGTCAACCGATGCAAATTATTGGTGTCTATAAATCAGATAATGAGTTTATGGGAATGGGACCATCAGAAGCACTAGTTCCAATTTCATTATGGCCGACACTGTATGGAAAAGATGAAATTCAAAATATTTCTGTTCAAGCAAAAAATGTAGATAATTTAGAGCAAGCAGGTAAAAAAGCTGCCGATGTGTTAAATAGTCGTAAACCAAGTGATACAACTGGTAAATACGAGGTTATGAATTTAAAAGAAATTCAAGAAGGTATTTCAAAAATGACAGGTATTATGACGATGATCATCGGTGGTATCGCTGGTATTTCACTAGTCGTTGGTGGTATCGGCGTTATGAACATCATGCTTGTATCTGTAACGGAGCGTACGCGTGAAATTGGAGTACGTAAAGCACTTGGAGCAACACGTAGTAAAATTTTATTACAGTTTTTAATTGAAGCCGTTATGTTAACGCTTCTAGGTGGTTTAATCGGAATTGGTCTTGGGTATGGCGGGGCATATATCGTTTCCACATTTGCGAAGTGGCCACCGCTCGTTTCATGGGAAGTTGTCGTTGGGGGCGTATTGTTCTCTATGACACTAGGTATTATCTTCGGATTAATTCCAGCGAACAAAGCTGCGAAATTAGATCCAATTGAAGCACTTCGTTATGAGTAAATTATTAGTGTAGTAGAGAAGGGTTCTCTACTAAACATTACCGTTCTAGTGGGCGGTTCGTAGCCTCAAAATGAGGATGTGAACCGCCCGTTAGAACGGGTTATATAAATAGAAGGAGGCGTTATGATGGAAGCGAATTTGAATACGCAAAAAGTTGGCGGAGAGAAGCTGTCATTATTTGGAATGATTACATCTCCAGGTTTGCAGTTTGAGAGAATGAAAACGAGTGAGAAAGTTTGGGGTATGTTCTTCCTAGTTGCATTGTTACAAGGACTTGTAGGTGGTTTGACGACATATGTTGTGAACACATCACCTGAAATGATTAAAATGCAGAAAGAATTAGGTGAACTTGCTGGCCAGAGTTCAATTACATCAGAAGTTATTTATGGGATTGGATCTGGTTTTGTTGGAGCAATGATTGGTGCATTATTTGTCGCAGCTATTTATAAAATATTTATGATGTTCTTTGGAAATGATACGTCTTATAAAAAAATATTAACGATTGTTATATATGCGAATATTGTTCTTATTCTTGGTGGACTTATTAATGGCGTTATAGCTTTAATTTTAGATGGTGGAGCAACGCAATATACAAGCTTGGGGCCATTATTTGAACAAGGTTCAATGGCATATGGAATCGGTAATACGATTGAATTGTTCTATTTATGGAATTTAGTATTAATTTGGTTGGGATTACAAGTTACAGCTGGATTAAGTAAAGTGAAAGCGGCTGTTCCGATTATCGTTTTATTCATTATTAAGGCAGTATTCTTAGCGGCAATTGTTATGTTAATTGCGGCGTTTTTACCAGGTATGCCTGTATAATATGATTGGATTAAAAAGATGGCTCATCCTAGAGCCATCTTTTTTATTTTTACCCCTATTTCAAATACCCCAAGCAGAATTTCAAATTCTGACTAGTGTAATTTCAAATTCCGGCAGTATTATTTGAAATTACCCACAATGAAATTTCCTTTCTCATTTTATATTGTAGAGGTACCGCGGAATACTAAAGAGGTATACCTTTTAGAAACGGGCACTGTGTGAAGCCAGCGACTTTTACAGATACGGTTGTTTTGTATGAAGGTATGATTGTAAATCAAATAAAGAGGTTAAATATTTACCAAGATTATGAAGAGTATTATCAATGTGGTTTAATTGGTCTTTGGCATGCGTATGAAAGGTATGAGGAGGAGAAAGGTAGTTTTCCTGCTTATGCGGTTGTAACGGTACGTGGTTATATATTGGAAAGGTTGAAGAAAGAATGCGTAGTGCAAGAGCGGTATGTATGCACGGATGATTATGAGGAACGATTTGAGTGTGAAGATACGGGAACGAGAGCGAAGGACTTTATGAGTGTGTTAGATGAGAGAGAGAGGCACATCATTTCAGAGCGATTTTTCTCAGGGAAAAATATGGGGGAGATAGCGTCTGAAATGGGGATGACGTACTATCAAGTGAGATGGGTATATCGACAAGCACTTGAGAAAATGAGAGATAGTGTAAGGGGATAAGAACAATAAGTAGAATGGAAGGCAAAGGAAATATTGCGTTCCATTCTATTTACATTAAGGCAGTAAATGTGGCAAGGGGTTTTTTAAGTGTAGTGAATCTTTTATGTTCATTCGGGATAATATATGTCCAGATTTGAAAAATTGTTGCTGTAACTTATGAGAACCTATTTGTATTGTTATGGTAGTTCCGTTAAAAAAATGAATGTTAGCCTTGTTAGTTTTTTTGGAAAACTCTATCTCCTCTATATGGTTATAGAACAGCCAAATGCAGTTTGGAGAAGAAGGAGATTCTGTTGGGAAAGCACAAATATATTCTTTATGATTAATCGGAATTGGAACATTTTGTTTGAGCTTAAAGTTTATTTGGACTGCACGACGTCGACCTTGATAAGTAGAATGAACATGTGTTAGACAAGATTTCTTTATGAGTTGGATAGCTGTTTGGCAAGAGTGCAGGGGGTTGCCGCTACTGTCGATCATTTTTGTCCGGTAATAAGGGTGTTTGCAAGGTTCGAGCATCATTGTAGAACTAGAAATAAAAATATCATTTTCATTATTCATGATTCAAAAATCCTCCCTTATAAAATTATTAT
>NZ_JBFPJI010000232.1:0-5336 GCF_040838205.1 Bacillus sp. S4 | reverse complement strand
CATGAATTCCATATAATATGGAAATATTAAAAGGAAAATTGTTCTAATTTAGGAGGTTTTCAAAATGACAGATGACACATTTCCGCAGTTACCATCATCCTATTGGATTGAATCTACTCAATTTCCTACTTTTCCTCATTTATCCGAAAATATAAAGACCGAAGTTGCCGTTATCGGAGCTGGTATTACAGGCATTACCACCGCCTATTTACTCGCTAAAGAAGGAATGAAAGTCGTTTTAATTGATTCTGGTTCTGTTTTAAATGGAACAACTGGGCATACAACCGCAAAAGTAACAGCCCAACATGATCTCATTTATGATGAATTAATAAACAATTTTGGTGTTGAAAAAGCTCAACTTTACTACGAATCAAATAGTAAAGCTCTACAATTCATAAATGAGACTGTACAAACATATAAAATCGACTGTAATTTCACAAATGAAGATTCTTATTTATATACAACTACCAATAATGGCCTGCGAAATTTAACGAAAGAATATGAAGCCTATCAAAAGTTAAATATACCTTGTGACTATGTTCAATCTCTGTCGATTCCTATTCCCGTACAATCTGCACTTGTGATGAAAAATCAAGCGCAATTCCATCCCCTCCTTTATTTAAAAACACTTTTAGAAAAGTTTGTGGAAATGGGCGGAATGGTTTATGAGCAAACAACAGCTATTGATGTGGAAAAAGGAGATTATCCACAAGTAATTACAAAGGGTGACCATCGCATCACTTGTAAATATATTGTCTCTTGTTCACATTTTCCTTTTTATGATGCTAATAGCTTTTTCTTTACGCGAATGTACGCAGAACGCTCCTATGCTCTCGCAATAAAAGCAAAAACAGATTATCCAGGGGGCATGTATTTAAGTATCGATGATCCAAAACGCTCCATACGTTATACGACAAGCAATGGAGAAAAGCTGATATTGATTGGCGGAGAGAGCCATAAAACAGGCCAAGGAATTAATACGATGCTTCATTACGAAGCACTCTATTCTTTTGCTGAAGCAACTTTTGGAGTAGATGAAGTTCCCTATAGATGGTCAGCACAAGATTTAATCACGCTAGATAAGCTTCCTTATATCGGACATATTAACGAAAGGAATCCAAATATATTTGTGGCAACTGGATATCGTAAATGGGGAATGACGACTGGAACTGCAGCAGCTCATTTACTGAAGGACTCCATTCTAAAAATCCACAGTCCATATAAAGAACTGTTTGCACCATCACGCTTTCATGCAAATCCAGATATAAAAACTTTCCTCTCTCAGAACATTGATGTTGCTAAACACTTAATTGAAGGAAAAATTGAAACCGCATTACGTAAGCCAGAAGATCTTGAAGTTGGCGAAGGATCTGTTGTACATGTCAACGGTAAACGAGCAGGTGCTTATAAAGATAAAGAAGGAAAATTACATATCGTCGATACAACTTGCACACACCTCGGCTGTGAAGTTGAATGGAATAACGGTGATTGTACGTGGGATTGCCCTTGTCACGGTTCCCGTTTTTCAATTGATGGGGATGTTATGGAAGGTCCAGCAGATCAACCATTAAAACGAGTTGATAACGAATAATTACAGATTCAGCGTGAATTTTCATTTACTCCCTTTCGTAAGACAATCGTAACTAGCGCCGTTTTCTTTACTCCTAAAACACAAAAAAGAGCACAAACTCACTTGTGCTCTTTTTCATATACTTCAAACAACATATTTCGAAATAATGTATTCAAACTCTCAATATCAATCCCTAATCTCTTTTCAATACCTTTCACGTATTGCTGATAATAATCAATTTGTTCTTCTAAAAATTGATTTAGCACCTCAATTTTTAATCCAACGTCCAATTCAGTACCTGCTTTTTTCTTTATTAATAACTTTTCAATTTCATCTAACACGCTACGTTCTAATATTAATTCTGTAATCAATCGATCAAATTCTACAGGAGGCAAAGTCGATTTCTCCTCTAACCATTTACAAGCTAAAATAGGACGTAATACATAAAAGTACTTTTTCAACTTTACATTCTCACCTTGCAAAAATTCACGATAGTTTTTTGAAGCCATATGTAAGTAATGATATATCGTTGATTTCGGATTAAAATCCTTTTCACTCATTTGCTGAAGTTCTTCTGGAAGGTTAGAGTTTTTCGAATAAAAAAATCGGTGATCTAATCCATTCGAGTAACGCTGGATTAGATTTTGCAAATAGTTGCAATGCCTTTTTAAGATCCCAGCCACTTATGTCTAAATCATCACTAATTGGGTATTCAATCACATCACGTTTATCATGAATTGATAAATACCACTCTACAGGACGTATATAAACAAACCTAACATCATAATCACTATCTTTCGATGGAAATCCCCACGCCCGGCTCCCTGATTCTACAGCAAATAAAATTTTCACATCATTCTCTTTTTCAATTCTTTCTAGTTCCAACTCAATTTTCTCTCTCATTTCATACCCTCCCCATTTTTTGATCATTTCCCTGGAAATTCGACAAATATAAGACCAATTTTACCACATACTAAAATAGCTGTCAGAAAATTCCCGACAGCCTAACAAAACACCTATTTTTTCTTTTCGATTACAGTAATTGCAATTCGTTCAATCTCTTTTTGGATTTCTTCTTTATATGCATCGACTTTTGAAAAATCCATAGCGGCAATATAAATTCGTTCTAATTTATCACGAACTGATTTTGCCTTTGCTAAGAAAGACATCGCCTCATTCATTTTTGTTTTATACTGAATTGAAACGTCGCGAATTTCCGTAGCATATTTTTCATCTGTCCCTGGTGCAACAATGAGATCATACATATCGATAATCTCATCCCCCTCACGGCTTGGGAAGTACTCATGCGGTGCTGTGCTATCAAAAATGGCAAATCCTAATTCCCTTACAATAATCATATCGAGACTATTTGGATCAAATCCACAATGATACACTTCTACTTCAAAACCTTTTTCTTCTGCTGCCTTAGCTAATTTTTTAAGCATCGTTGATTTTCCAGAACCTGGGCGACCTTTTATAAAATAGCGATGCGGAAGCCCTTCTGTCAAATTAGGAACGAAATCAACTGCTCCCTTCGGTGTAGCAGCCCCTAAGAAACGATGTTTCACAATTGATTTCTTCCCGCCTTTATCTGCAAATAATTTCTGTATAAGCTGATCTGTTAATTCGTTTGCTTTATTAAAATCAATGTTATTAATATATATTTTCTCCCACTCATCATGTATAACTAGCGCCTCTTTAAAACACCCGTAAGCTGCTTGAAAGGCTTTGCTTGCTTCTGAAACAAATCGTTCAATCTCTATTTTCTGCTTTCTTAATTTATCTGAGTCCCAAGCAACGCCTAAATTTATATACTCTTCTACAACTCCAGGCATTTTCGGCTCAATAACGTGCGGTGATGTACCGTCAACAATCCCTACTTTTAATTTTGGAATAATCACACCATCAACTGATTTATTGTCAGAAGAACAATGTAAAAATTCAATATTATACCCTTTATCGACCCATTCACGCCCTATTGCCTTTATTAAAGAAGATTTTCCCGTTCCTGGGCCTCCCTTTAAAATAAACAACCTGTCTAACCCCTTCAAATTCTCTTCGTATAAGCTGTGAAATCCTCTAGCTGTATTTCCACCGGCATAATAATTCAATACATTCCCTGTCACTGCACTCACTCCTTCGCAGCATTCTACTTACATAAGCTACAATATGCGAAAATCTTTATTTGGGTGAATACCTATTTTGTATTGCACTAAAAAAGCAAAGATCACTTTTGACCTTTGCTTTTATATTTTTTATTTAAGTTAAGAAAGAATTGTTCCACCCTTGGACGTACCCAAGCTAAATAATCTTTATCTTTCTTCTTTGTACAAGCTATCTCTTCTCCATCTATCATTCCGACAAGCTCTAGCTCTAACAGTTGCCTCGTGAATGCTAGCATATTTACTTCTTCTGCCGGATACTCTTCTTTTAATTTCTCCTCAATTTCTCCTAATGAAAAACCGTCACGCATCATTGCTAGTGCATCAATCCAAAGTGGCGGCATTTCATATGTTTCTCCTGTAATTGTATCTTTTACAATATAATTTAATCTCTCTTTTCGAAATTGAATTGTATGTAAACATACAGTTGAATTCAATGTTAATTCCATCATACCACCCCTTTCATCATATCTGCATAGAAAAAAGGATGCGCGTGCACCCCTACTTTTCTTTTCATAACACTACCGAACCGTTACATGAGCTAAAAGCTCTATGTCGATATTTTCCTCCATTATAAACGAAGTGTTTTATAAAAAAAACCCTTCTTTAAACATTTTATAAAATGTTTATATTTACACAACAAGAACACTTTTCTGAAAAGTAATTTCTTCTAATGTACTACACTGTTGGTAAATAAATTTCTACTTTCGTTCCTACCCCCATACTACTTTGAATCGCGATACTCCCTTGATGTTCTTCAATAATTTTATATGTAATCATTAATCCAAGTCCTGTACCATTCTCTTTTGTTGTATAAAAAGCTTTTCCGATCTTTTCTATTTCCTCATTTTCTATCCCAAAACCTTGATCTTCAACAGAAATACACAAGTTCTCTCCAACTTTTTCATATGCATGAATCTGAATATCCCCACCTTCTGGCATCGATTCAATTCCATTTTTGATGATGTTTAACAACACTTGTTTTAATTGCTTATCATCACCATTTATAACGGGTAAATTTCCATCTACTTGCAAATGAAATTTCACTTTATATTGAGTCGCATAGCTTTCCATTAACTGTACAACATATAAAAGGATTTCCCGTATATTACACCCTTCATAATTTGTTGGTTTCGGTTTTCCTAATAACATCAATTCACTAACAAACTCATTAATTCTCTCAATTTCTTGCAGCATAATCTCATAGCTCATCGTATCTTCAAGATTTCTTTCTTTTTGAATCTGTGTAAATCCTTTTAAAGCTGTTAATGGATTTCGAATTTCATGAGCGATTGTTGTAGACATAGTCCCAATAACAGCTAAATTTTCTGTCTCTTTCATATTGTTCATCATCTCAACAACTGTCCTTACATAAGATTGAAATCTCTTTAATAAAGAATGCGAAATGATGAAAAAGAATATACATAATACAAGCGGAATCACAACTTTTACATCTTGTAATATCAAAGTAAAAAATACATATTTTCCAATTACACTACAGGAAACGAAATAAAAATATTTTCTATTCACGAAAATCGGTGCAAATAAAATTAAAAATATTTCAACCATATTTCCCTGTTCAAAAACACGATCACTGTGTAAAT
>NZ_JBFPJI010000231.1:0-5353 GCF_040838205.1 Bacillus sp. S4 | reverse complement strand
GTATTAAGGAGAATATACATGAAGCCTAATTATTTTTCAATTGCTAATAATCCAGTATGAAATGAAATCTTATTAGGTGTTAGTGCAAAGGATATGGCATGGAAATAAAAAAAGAGTTAGAGCGGTATTTTAAAGCACTTATGAATGTATGGGAGAAAAAATATGGAACGTATCCTAAAGTACCGTGGGATGCAGAAGTGGATCCTTTATTATATTTAAGTAATCCAGATGAAGAAGGATATGTATATTGGAAACCTCTTGAGAAAAATAAGATAGATAATTTTATAGAAATTGAGAAAGAACTGAGTGTAAATATTCACGATGCGATAAAAGAATACTTTAATTCTTATTGGTTCTTAGACATACAAGGCTTTTACGGTACAAAATTAGTTGTCCTTGACCCTGTGGAACCGAATAAATCTATAGTAGAATTTATTCAATTAACGAAACAGTATGAGGAGAGTGAAGGGAGAGAATTTAGGTATATATAGATAGGATTTGTCTCTCCGGAAGATAGGGCTATCATTTTTGACAATGAAACAGGAGAAGTATTAATAGAAAACTTTGAAACAGAAGAAAAAGAGTTTCTTTCTAATTCTCTAGTTGAGTTGATAAGTAATTTAAATTAACGGAAGGATGTTTTTGGGCAGAGGAAATAGGGAGTTTTAGTGAATAAGTGTAGATAATAATAGATGGTATTTTTTTATGTGGAAAAAATAAAAAAACAACTAGTAGCCCAACTAAATCTTAAAAGATATAAACACGTCAAGAAGGTGAAAGAATGATACTACCAGAGGATTTTCGAGAGAAATGGGATGTTAATAAAGATGGCCCACTCATTACATTTCCTGAAAAAGAATTAATAAACAAAAACTTTTCAGCTGAAGTGAAACGATTTTTGTCTATAGGAGGCTTACCGGAAACACCGCCACCGTATTTAGAATTTACTTCATCTCAGTCTTTCGTAAGGTCTATTATAAATGTATTTCATATGCCAGAAGAGTTTCGAAAATATTGGTATTTAGGAACAACAAGTTCTGGAGATCCAATTTGTATAATTGAAAAACAAGAAAATATAGTATTTCTAAATAATAGTGATGAGTATAAAGAAGTGTTTATGAATTCTTCTATACATCAATTTGCAGAATGTTTATTAGCATATTTAAAAATGATTGATAAGGCAGTAGAGATAAATGGTGAGGATGCCTTTATCGATAATAATATACCAGAGTGTACAATAATTTGGTTGAAGGAAGAATTGAAAAAAATTGATGATAAGTGTATGGAAAAGGATTCTTTTTGGTTTATTGAAATTGAGAGCTTATATGAATAATTGGAAGTGAAAAAGGGGGATATTCCGGTATTTTTATAGTTAGTAAAAAGTTATTTTAAAAGGAGTATGTTGGGTGAATCATAGACGCAAGAAAAAGAAACCGAAACAAATAAGAAAAGAAGCTGTTCAGATAAAACCGATAGTAGAAGAAGCAAAAACACTAAAGAAGAGTAGCAACAAGTTGGTTGATATTCTCCTTGGTATTCTTCTTTTCCCAATTCTTATATGGGCTGTCTTGGAAGGTTCTACAACACAAGTAAGCAAAGGAAAGACTTTCCTTATTATCGTTTTCTTTATCTTAATTGCAATAGTGTTATCTATGATAGGAAACAAATAAAGGGGGAGTTCAGATGTTTAAGAAGAAGGAGAAAAAAAACATTTATGTTAGACTTGTTAACACACAAGGGGAAATCATTCGAGAGTTTGATTGTACAGAAAAAGACTTGCGAAAAGTAAAAGAAAATGGTGCTGAAATTCGTTTGGTTGGAGATAACTCATATGAGATGGTAGCAACCGATGAACAACTAGAAAAACTAGTAAGAGTCGAAGCAGAAATCGAAGCAGAAATTAAGGCATGGGAAGACGCTTTAAATGAGAGTTTGGATGAACGCGAAGAAAGAGAAGCAAGACAGAAGGAATTGAAAGAAAAGAATAAATGGAGTACAAAGAAGAAAGTGATCGTATTTGGACTGATATTCTTTGTATTTATCGGATTACCTATTATCGAGGGGTATCAGAATAGTAAACTAGTTGAAGAAGGTACATCATTAAATGCAGAAATTGTAGGTAGGCATGTAGAAAAGGAATTCATGTTTACACACCCAACATTAGTAGTTGAGGTAGACGGTAAAAAGCATAATGTATGGGTAAGTGAAGAGACATATAACGGAGCAGAGTGGTTAGGTAGACTAAAAGTCATCAAAACAAAAGATGGTAAAGTTGAGAAAGACCCTAGATATGAGGGCGAAGACTTAATCACGAGTTATTAAGGGACTAGATAAGATTCCTATAGGGTAGAAGGAAATGGTTCACTAGTTGTTTTAAATAATGTAAGTGGAAAGGTTGAATTGGAGGAATTCGAACGTGGGTTGTTTATAGAGGTTTCGAATAGTTTAAATGAGTTAATTTCTAGTTTGAGGATACAAAAATAGTAAAGTGAAGAATGTTTATATGAATTATAGACCGGCTAGATGGGAGTGGAAAAGTGGAATGGTTTCAGTTTGGTTTTGAATTTCTAAATCACTCCAAAACCTTGAGGAGTATGTCGATATAGATTACAAGATAGATGGTGATTCAGTTCATTCAAAGTTTGGGACGAGCTTTGAATTCGGTTATTATGATGAAGATAATATTGAAATTTGTTTTTATGAGAATAATAAAAGGGATGTTGAACATATTTTAAATGATTTTTCTTATAGTGAACGAATTATTCCTAAAATAAAAAAGCTAATAAATGGAGATAGTTTAGCGAACGATATTAACTTTGCTATTGTTCTTTATGATTTTAAATATAATGAAGCGAAAAGCGAAGATATGTTTGATGGTTTAGAGGTTACATTTATTGGTTCTATACCATACAGGTAGTTTGTAGGGAGCTGCTAATTCATTTCATTAACACTTGGATAAAACTTATAAAGGAGGGGTACAAATACAAGCTTTGCCAAATTGTTTAGAAGAAGTTTTGGAAGAAGATATATATAAACGGGAAGATAAAGATAAGGTGAATGAAGTAATAAATAGGTTAGGTGTAGAAGTGTCTAATACATTTAGAGAGTTTTATTATCGATTTGCAGGACCATTTTGGGAAGAGTACGTTCCTTATGAATTACTTGATATTATAGATGAAGAGAATAATATAGAATATTACACAATGATTGCTCGAAAGGAACATGGATTTCCTAATAAGTATTTAGTTTTAACGGAAATGACAGCAAATGCTGCATTGGTACTTAATAGTGTAACTGATAAAGTTTACTCAGTAAATTTTGAAGGTGGAGATGAATTACTTTTAAGTGGAAAATTAAAGGAGAGTTGGCCAACATTTTATTCGTTTTTAAAAGAATATTTCAAATGTTAGGTGTTGATGGGAGTTAACAATAAGCAGGGACACCTTAGTAATAAGTGTGAGAGGAATGACGGATAAATGAGAGTGAACGATTCAGTTTTTGGAGAGATTGAATATAATTATGCTTGGGCTAAGTGTATGCCTATAACTTTTATAGGTAATGTAACTGAGATTGATTTGATGATAGATGGTGAAGAAGATGGGATGTTTGATGAAGGGCAGTATGTAGCGTATCAATCATTAATAAAAAATTGGGAAGAGGTACAAATGAGTTTACTACAGTCTATATTAGACTATTACAAACAAAGGCGATGTGAATTAGGATATGATGTTGGAGTGCGAGAAAATTATCCATTAGTTGAAACAACTGATCAAATACTAGAGATGATTAGTTTAGATGGTATTGTTGTTCCGTATGCAGATATTATGGGGGGAAGAGAGATTGGAATTACATTTAAGTGTACGTGGGATATAGAAAATGGTGTAGGAGTTCGTTTATTAAATGAAAAGGTAGTTGAAGTAGGGTATCAGGATATTACTTTTTAATTTAAATACGTCTCAACAAACGCCTGTATATCACTTTGAAAATAAAATAGCTGATTCACTGATGGGATTTATGATAAAGATCAATCGGGACAGTGAATATTTTGAAGATGAAAAAAGGAAAGGATAATCTCTTTTGGATACTCAAGAATATGTAAAGCGATTATATGATAGTCGTTTGCTGCAAAATGAAAATGAGATACGAGAGTTTAATGAGTCATGCATACGAGTAATCGAGTGTAATGATGTTTCTGTTATTCCAGATTTGTGTTTAGTTTTTGATGATGATACGGAACAGTTTGACGTTATGTTTAGTTTGATTCATGGGATAGAGAGCTTATATGAAAATAATATAGAAGAGGGATTGAAATATATTGCTACAGCTGCTCCGTCGATGATGAGTGGCGCTAAAGACTGGGTAGAGATTATACATTACAGAATACTCAATAATCCGCAAATAAGAACGGTGTATGGAAAAGTACTTTCGCAATTTAATCCATCCATTACGAGTGGCATTAAAGAACTATTATTGGAAATAAAAAATGAAGATCCTGATATGTTTAGTGAATCTGTTAATGAAGTCATTAAGCTTATCTAATAGTCGAATAACGTGAGTAAAAAAGGGTATCAATCTTTATCGGATTGACACCCTAATACGAAGTTTTTTTAACACCTTACATATTTACGTTTGAAACCAAGTCTGCCTCTATCAAGTTCTTTCTGGATACTTTCGTGAGCATTTAGTAAACTGCTTTTTTTCTTATCACGTTTTACTTCAACTATACCAACTTCTTTTGCAGTTTCAACTGCCTTTTCGTGTAGTGGTACATATGAAATTGCGACAGTGTTTAGAAAATTATTCATAGCGGATTTTGTTCGTTCTGGTGAATCATGAATCGTATTTTTCACAATTTCAAGCATATCGGAAATCTTGCTTTCGGAAAACTCATTGTCTTTGCGATTTCCTAAAAGCCAGCAGTAGCAACTCCATCCTGCTGACATTCTTAGCTCGTCCCCACTTTTAATCCATGTATCGGCAACATCTTGTGCAATATCGGACTCTGATAAAGTCACTGACACCACATAATCAGACAGCATATAAAAATACGCCCCGTCTATCCAACGATTAAAATCAGACTCATTCATAGCTTTTGGATCTGCAATAATACCTGCAAAGTACATAGCATCGTAGTTACCTGTGGAGTAAAGTTCCTCAGCTAAATCTTGATTTACTTTTATTTTCTTAGCAATTGGTTTCATAGCGCCTGTAGCCGCGCCGAAAACTGGCTCATGTGCACCGTTAGATATGTATATTTTTTTTGTTCGTTCCTTACCGAGGGCTTCAAGCTCTTGCATAACTGTTTTAAAGTCCATAGCTGTGCACGTCCTTCCTTAATATAAAAACCTTTTTA
>NZ_JBFPJI010000016.1:0-36727 GCF_040838205.1 Bacillus sp. S4 | reverse complement strand
GTATACTGCAATTAAGTAACATATCAATGATTTTGTTATTTTTTCTGAAAATAACAAAAAATACCGAGCACCCTCTGCTCGGTATTTTTCGTTATTAATCTTCTTTCGGAAGAACAATTCCTTTATACAATTGAACTGTAATGAAGTAGTAAATCGCATAAATGACTACGAAAATTACAATTGGTATCCAAATACGGAAGTATGGATCGACTAAAATAAATCCGAAAATATTCATACCAACTAATACGTGGGCGATACCCACAATTGCCGGGAATAAGAATACTAAGAATAACTCTTTATAAATTGATTTTGTTAATAATTCACGGCGCACACCGATTTTACGAAGCATTTGATAGCGTGTAATATCTTTTGATGCACCAGAAAGAATTTTAAACATTAAGCAACTTGCCATCATCGCCAAGAAAGCAATTCCAAGGAAGAAGCCCATAAATACTGTTCCACTCGCAACACCATAGAACATATCGTAAGATTGATATTTGCTGTTCATTCTTTCAGCTGTTACATTTTTATATTTATCTAGCTGCAACTCGTCAAGTTTTTTCCATTCTTTTGTATATGTTAAAAAGTCATCTGTTTTTCCGATAAATGCTATACCTTCTTTACCATTTATCCCATCGTACGTTTTTTGATCTACAATCTTAATTGCATGATCTTCGTATATATAATATGGATGGATTGTACTAAAAGCATCTACCCATTCTTCTGAAAGTTCTTTAGCGTTCGCATCTTTTTCATTCATTTCTCTAGAAACTGCACCTACTGGTAGTTCCTCTGAAACTTTTTTCGTATTTACTAAATCCTTCATCGATTCCATATTTGCCATATCTTTTACTAAAGGACGATTGTTCTCTAAATCTTCTTTTACATAATAAACGTATTTATCATCAACTTTGTAACGATATTCATTTTTCTCTTTAAATGTAATACCATCTAAAATTTTCTTTTCTTCAGCTGTAGGGTTATGAACAACTGAATCATATATTACTAAACCATCTACCATTTTTATAACGTTATTTTTAAACGCCATACCACCTGAAATTGCACCAGCTCCAAGAGCAACTAACATCGCTACTGTCGCAAGAACCTTTGTTAAACTATTAATACGGAAATTTAATTGTGCAAAAGTAAAAGCGTTAAGCCCTTTTTCACTACGTTTTTTATTACTCTTTAACTTTTTAATAATGACCGGGAGAAGTGATCCAAATAGCATGTAAGTACCGGCTGTTGTTGTAATTAATGCAATTAGGATTCCCATTTCTCTTAGTTTTTCCATATAAATCATTGATGCATAGCCAATTCCTAATAAAATAACCGCAAGGAATGCAACTAAACCTGTCATTTTTCCTTTTACTGCAACACGTTCTGTTTGTGCATCTGCATGTACAAGTTGTAATACAGAAATACGAGATAATTTAATACTATTCATAATTGCCGATAATACAAATAGTGCAAAGAAGAATATGCAAGTAACAGTCATAGATGGTAGATAAAATGCTTTATAGCCTTCGCCAGCAAATTCCAATTGTTTCATTAATAACTGACCGATACCTTCTGCAAGTCCTACACCAACTGTAAGTCCAATCGCAAGAGACGCAGCACCTAATACAATCGTTTCAATAAACATAAGTAATGTAACTTTATGCTTTTTTGCTCCTAACATCATATACATACCAAACTCTTTTTGACGAAGAGATAATAAGAAAGAGTTCGCATATAAAATGTAGAAGAACGTTATAATTGCTAATAGAAATGAACCTGCTTGGAATACGAAGCCAATAGACTTAATGACAGAATTGGATTCAATAAACGCTTTATTCAGTGCTAACGTTTGAAACATATAAAAAATTGAAATAGACATAACAAGACCGACAAGTAAGACGATATAATCCTTTAGCTTACTTTTCAGCCCTGACATGGAAAGTTTAAATAACATGCCCTAGACCTCCTTTCTTACGCTTTTTGTGTGCCTAAGTCTGCAAGCACATCTAAAATTTCTTTATAAAACTCTTCACGCGTACCACCGCGGTGAATTTCTTTATATAGCTCACCATCTTGAATGAATAAAATACGCTGACAGTAACTTGCACTATATGGATCGTGAGTAACCATCATAATAGATACACCTTGTTCTTCATTTAAGTTTGTCATCGCATCAAGTAAACTTGCTGCATTTTTAGAATCAAGAGCTCCTGTTGGCTCGTCCCCTAAAATAATTGCAGGCTCATGCACTAAAGCGCGCGCTGCTGCTGAACGCTGTTTCTGTCCACCAGATACTTCAGATGGATACTTTTGAAGTATTGCTGAAATCCCTAACATATCTGCTACTTTTTCTACTTTCGGTCCAATATTACGTGATGAAACACCTTGAAGTGAAAGTGGAAGTGCAATGTTTTCATAAATAGATAAGTTCTCTAATAAGTTAAAATCTTGGAAGATGAACCCCAATTTTTGTGAACGGAAATCAGAAAGCTCACCTTGTTTCATTTTCGTAATGTCCGTACCTGCTATTTCCACAACGCCGCCCGTTGCTTTATCTAGTGTTGAAATTACATTTAATAATGTCGTTTTACCAGAACCAGAAGGTCCCATAATCCCAACAAATTCACCCTCTTGAATTGAGAATGAAACACCTTTTAATGCGTGTGATTGGTTCTCACCTTTTTTACCGTACACTTTTTGAACGTTTTTCACGTCTACAACTGGTTTCGTCATATATATCCTCCTACGCTTGTTTTTCCATTACCTATTCTGCGCCTTTTGGAGGGGAACTGCTATTTGTTAACATTACATTTACCTTACACTTTTGTAATAAAATAAAACCAGGTCATATTGCGACCTGGTTACTCTGATTGCTTTGATCTTTGAGGTTGTCCTTTTTTACTATTACGCTGTTTCACTTGAACAACAGGATCAAGCTCATTTGAAAACTCAGCGTTGTGTCCATTTTGCGTTTTTTGCTCTGGATTATTTTGATCTGAACGTTTCGCCATTACATTCACTCCTTATTAGTGCGGTGTAATAATCATTTGATGTTGCAATTGGCGAATTGCCATACGTGCTCTATTTAACTGCTCACGTTGCTCATCATTCGCATGTTGCTGCATCGTTTGTAAGTCGTTATATGCTTGTTCTAATTGCAACTGCGCATCTGAATACTCCATCGTATTGTAATGCTCTTGTCTCATGCCTTGGTCTAATTGTTCTTTCGCATATTCCACCGCTTCTTCCGCTTGTGTAATATACGATTCAAGTGATTGACGCTCTGCCATACTTGTCCCTCCTTGCTTCAATTCTCCTTTAGTGTGTCCCTTCCATATGAACCTTATGAGTATGTTATAATGGATTTTGTTTCATTTTGACTCGTCTTAGGAGGGAAAATAATGAAGGTTCAAAACCCTTTTCCATATACAAATGACAATAAACGTTATCATACATGGAATTACCACTTACGAAATGAATTTGGTGAAAAAATCTTTAAAGTTTCATTAGACGCCGGCTTTGATTGCCCAAACCGTGACGGCACAGTCGCTTACGGAGGCTGCACATTTTGTAGTGCCGCTGGATCTGGTGACTTTGCAGGTGATCGCCGCGATGATGTAATAACGCAATATCATGAAATGAAAGAAAAAATGCACGCAAAGTGGAAAGACGGAAAATGTATCGCTTATTTCCAGGCCTATACAAATACACATGCTCCACTTGAAGTGTTAAAAGAAAAATTCGAACCGCTTCTAACAGAAAAAGACGTTGTCGGTCTTTCTATTGCGACTCGTCCAGATTGCTTACCGGATGATGTTGTTGAATATTTAGCGGACTTAAATAAACGCACGTATCTTTGGGTTGAACTCGGACTTCAAACTGTTCATGAACGAACTGCAAATCTTATTAATCGTGCTCACGATTATCCATCTTATGTGGAAGGCGTAAATAAATTACGTAAGCACGGTATTAGAGTTTGCTCGCATATTATTAACGGTCTTCCCCTTGAAGATTACGACATGATGATGGAAACAACTCGTGAAGTTGCAAAGCTTGACATACAAGGAATTAAAATTCATTTACTTCATTTGTTAAAAGGAACGCCAATGGTGAAGCAATATGAAAAAGGACAACTAGAATTCTTATCTCTTGAAGATTACGTAAGTCTCGTTGTCGACCAACTTGAAATTATTCCAGAAGACGTAATTGTGCACCGCATCACAGGTGACGGTCCACCTGATTTAATGATCGGCCCAATGTGGAGCTTAAATAAATGGGAAGTATTAAATTCCATCGATGCAGAATTTGTACGCCGCGGAAGCTGGCAAGGAAAATATGCAAATGAGGAGAAACAAAAATGAAATTAGAACGTGTATTACCGTTTGCTCGCATGCTACTGCAAACGGCTGTTAAAGAAGGCGATTACGCAGTAGATGCAACACTTGGCAATGGACATGACACTTGCTTCCTAGCTGAAATCGTTGGAGATAACGGAAAAGTATTTGGATTCGATATTCAAAAAGAAGCGATCGAAAGCTCTACTATCCGACTAAAAGAAAAAGAACTTTTCGAACGTACTGTTTTAGTTCACGATAGTCACGACACACTTGTATCCGTATTACCAGAAGATGCAAAAGGAAAAGTAACAGGCGCAATCTTCAACTTAGGTTACCTTCCTGGCGGTGACAAACATATCGTCACAAAACCGAACTCAACAATCTCGGCGATTGAACAATTGCTAGAACTAATGGCACCTGAAGGTATCATCGTCCTTGTCATTTACCACGGACATCCAGAAGGACAAGTAGAACGTGACGCTGTTCTCAAATTTGCAGAAGAACTAGACCAAAAGCAAGCTCACGTTTTGCAATACGGCTTCATTAACCAGCAAAATAACCCGCCATTTATTGTGGCGATTGAGAAACGATAATATATCAACGATTTTGCCGATATATCGATTCTTCGACAAAACATAACAAAAAAAGACGTGCACTCACTGCACGTCTTTTTCTTATTCTCCTATATAATGGATGTATACACTATTTGAAGAAAGAAGGATAGAACTTTGCTAGTAAAACTAAGAGGAATTCAAAAGAAGTACGGCAAATCACTCATACTAGACAACATCGATTTATCCATTCCAGAAGGAGAAGCACTCGCTATTATTGGCGGTAATGGAACTGGAAAAAGCACTTTGCTCAAAATAACTGCAGGTTTTATTTCACCTACGGCAGGGACACTTCAAAGAAAAGAACATATACAAATCGGTTATGTACCTGAGCATTTTCCTGAAGGGATTCGTTTTACATTAGAGGATTATTTATATCATCTCGGCCACATTCATGGTTTATCAACAAAATACTTAAGAAATAAAATTCCGGTGCTCCTTGAATCTTTTCACTTACATCACGCAAGGCATTCCGTTGTACGAAACTTTTCAAAAGGTATGAAACAAAAAACAGGTATTATGCAAGCATTACTTACGGACGTCCATTTATTAATTTTAGATGAACCACTTTCTGGGCTCGACCCCTAACTCTCAGCAAGAACTAGAGCATATTTTACTTTCATTAAAACAACAAGGTATATCTGTACTCTTCACATGTCACGAAAAACAACTACTAGAACACTTCGCCGATAGAATTGTGACGTTAGCTAATCATACAATTGCGGAAGATACCTCTGTGCAAAAATCAACAGAACAGGTCTATATTGAGGCAATCGTTCACGAAACATTTTCAGCAATAGAACTACAACAACAATCCGGATTTATACATGTTACACACAATTCAAATCAAAACCTCATTCAATTACAAATCGAAAAAGATTATACAAACGACATACTTCAGTTTTTATTACATAAAAAGGCATCCATCACACTGCTACAACCTAATTTTTAAATCGAAAGAAGGTTTATTATGTTTGCGCTTATTCGTTACCATTTTCTCGATTACACAAAATCGTATAAGTACATTCCTCCTATTGCGATGTACTGTATAAGCTTGCTTTTTGTATATACATATAAACCGACTCCTATTGTACCGACATATTTAGAAACCGCACTCGCACTTTATTTATTATCTGCCTGGATTACAATCACAATTTTTCATACTGAAGACCCTGTACAAGAACAAATCACTATTTCACACACAAATAATATTTCGGCATTATACGTTGGTAAATATATTACGGCTCTTCTCATTTGTACTGTGTTATCTTTTATATCCATAATCTATCCAATTATTTTGCAAATGTTTAATGAAAAAATGACAGCTTCTTTATTTCTAGTCGGATTTCTCGCTCACATGTCTTTCTCTATACTAGGAATTTCAATCGCAACATTATTTACTAGAAATATTATTCAAAAAGCAAGCACCGCTTGGCTTAGTCTTACATTTATATTACTTATGACGATTGCTTCAATCCGTTTTAAAACAGAGCTACTATGGTTTTTACCACCTGTCGAAAGCTTTTTAATGCTTGGGCAATACAAATATAATATACTTACTCACACCCTATGGCTCACAGCTTGGGCTATCGTATATTCATTTTTATTACTTACTTTATTTCTTTTTCTCATTCGCAAAAAACGTTTTTAATTACATATTAAAGGGGACGAAACAATGATCGGAATACTAGCAGGAATGGGACCAAAATCAACTGGACCATTCGTCGATACAGTTGTAGCACAATGCCAAACAATATACGGAGCAAAGCATGATATGGACTTTCCTCATATGATGATTTATTCTTGTCCAACACCATTTTACATAGATCGGCCTATTGATCATATAGCGATGAAAAAGGCGATTATTGAAGGTGCACAAAAACTTGAAAGTACTGGTGTAGATTTCATCGCAATGCCATGTAATACGGCGCATCTTTATTTCGAGGAATTAAAGCGTTCTATTACCATTCCTATTTTGAATATAGTCGATGAGACGTTAAAAGCAATTCCTGAAAATACAAAAAGAGTCGCTCTTCTCGCAACAGAAGCGACTGTTCAAGCAGGTATTTACCAAGACGGGATTATAAAACGTAATATAGAGTACATTCATAATGAACAATGGCAAGAAATGATTAATCAAATTATTACTTGTATTAAAGGCGGAGAAATTGAGGAAGCTCGCAAATTATGGAGTGTGCTCGTTTTACAGTTAAAAGACGAAGTAGATACCGCTATTATCGCATGTACCGATTTGAATGTGGTGGTGAGTGAGGACTTTGTTGATTCCGCTCAATGTCTTGCGAAAGCAGTTGTTAGGATGTATGCATCAAATATAAAAAGGTCTTCATAAACATAGAACACATCCCTTTTGAAATGTGTTTTGTGTTTGATAAAAATCCCCAAAACTTTTAACATTTTTCACAATTCTTTCAAAATATCCACACTTAATCTCGCTATATTAAATAAGTAGTTTATTCATATAGGGAAGGTTAGGGGAACTGAAGTATGAAACAAAATCGTTCACTTCATTACATTTTTTGGCGTTGGCATTTTTATGCTGGACTTTTTATTACGCCGCTTCTTATTACTTTGTCACTGAGCGGAATTGGGTATTTATTTCGGGAAGAAGTTGAAGATTTCATCTATAAAGATTTATATTTTGGGAAGAGCGCCCAAACAGAATCTATTTCGATGTCTGATTCTATTTCATTAACAGAGAAAAAATATCCACATTATAGTGTGGCGAAAATTAGTGAGTTTAATGGGGATTATAATACGAGACTTACAATCGCAAATGAATATACAGGAACGCAAAAATACGTTTATTTAGATAGCAATAATCAAATTGTCGGAGATCAAAACGCAAGTGAAACGTTTGCCAATATAATGCGGGAACTACATAGTTCTCTTTTAGTTGGTGGCACTGTCGTCAATTATATTGTAGAACTTGCGGCGTGCTGGACAATCTTTTTGATTATAACTGGGTTGTATATGAGTATACGCCAATTCAAAAACACACCATCATCCAATAAGCGAGAAAAAGCAAAACGATGTCATTCTATTATCGGTATTATATTTACAATTCCTCTCGTTCTGTTAATCGCAACTGGATTGCCGTGGTCTGGATTTATGGGTAACCAAATTTATAAAATTGCATCGTCGAATGAAGCGCTCGGATATCCAAAATTGTATATGGCACCTCCTGAATCAAAGGTAAAAGAGTTGCCATGGGCAACAAGAAAAGAAGCTCCTCCTGAATCTAACTCAAGTGAGCCAAAAATAATTTCAATTGATGAGTTACAACAAGGGATTGAAATAAAGAAGCCATATGTTATCTCACTACCGACTGATCCGAAAGGTGTATTCACTGTTTCGAAATCAAGTGGTTCTGGTATTACGGGCATGCACGTGGCACCAAATGAAGAGATAACAGCTTACTTTGATCAATATAGCGGAAAACTTATTTCAAAAACGGACTATCGTGATTATGGATTATTTGCACGATGGTTCACTTACGGTATCCCGCTTCACGAAGGACATTTATTCGGATGGCCAAATAAAATATTATGCTTACTAACGACATTATCTTTATTACTTCTCATTTATTACGGAATAAAAATGTGGTTAGCAAGAAAACCGAAAGGCAAATTAGCAGCACCACCAAAACAAAAAGATAAGAAAAGCATATTCGTTTTCTTTATCATGATGATTATACTAGGCACTGTAATGCCTTTATTCGGACTATCTGTTTTAGCTATCTTCACAATCGAACTTCTCATATACGTAATTTCAAAAATACGATCATAATAAAAAAAACCACTCAACATGAGTGGTTTTCTTCATCACTGCGCCATTTTCTTTCGGTACATCTTCCCGTTCCAGTAGAAGAATCGTGAAGTGAGCCCTCCGTATTTTACAATGCGCCGTGCCATTTTGTGCATATTCTTTTGTGCTGATACTTTTTGGTCTGATAAATAAATACCAAGTAACCCTCGGCTTATGAGACGGTGAAACTTCGCATGAGGCAGATCACCAATACTCTTCTCTGCTTCTTCTACAAAATGTTTCATACGATCTAATATAGCTTGCTCGTTTTCATAATAACTACAGAAATTCAAATCCCCGCCCATACGGTCTTCTTCTTGATCGATGAAATAATCAAGTAAAATGTGAAGTCCTTGTACGTAAGGAAAATATCCTTGTCTAATTTTCTCAATATCCTCATCATGTAATTCATCATGGAATGCATATGCCACAAGACAAAAGATTCCTAAAGTTGATCCTGCACAAGCCGAAAATTCAAACCAGCTCATCGGCGGCAAGTTTTCTTTATGAGCTTCAAACCATGTTTTTAGACGCGGTTCTCTTTCTTCTAATTTCACATGTTTATGAATTTGCAAATCACAATAATAACAAGCAAGCTCATGAAGAATTGGAGCAATTTTATCATAATGCTTCGTTTTCTTTAAAACATCCTGACACGTTTCAACGAGCTCATCTAAATAACCACCATCATCTTGATCATCACGATAACGATAATAATTACCGCCTCCTTCAACTTCAGGACTTAATGCCATTACCATCGACTCATGAAGAGCCGCAAAGTCTTTCGGATCAAGTGATGTACTACGGTCACATAAATTATCCAAATAGTCGCTAATCGTTTGATATGCTACGATAAAACGAATACATTCCTCTCGATGTTCATTTGCTAGCAGCGCTAAAATGCCACCGCCCTCGCAATGAAACGTTTTATTCTCAATACTTGCGATTGCCTGACTATGAAGCTCGTCATTCGGAATATGGTAGGCACGCTCTTTCCACATCGCTAGCTCATGGTGTACAACCGGAAACACATCACGGTATACTTTCGCCATGAGCGTTATGGGATTACTCGGTACGTTCACTTCTTCCTTCATCTCCTCTGTTAAATGTACAAATAATGATTTATTTGTTTGTTTTTACTATATTATTGATATGAATTTCAGTAAATGACTGAATATAATTCAAAATTTCATCACGCTCATACTCATTTAATAACTCATGATAACAATTAGGCCATTCTTTATATGCCTTATCACTAATTTTAACATTATCAAACCACATGCGGACACGTATTTTATCTACAAGTTTATCCTCACACGCCTGCATTAGCAAGAGTGGAACATCTGGAAAATCATCTATTTTCTCATGAGCAATCTCGATAGACTTAATCAATTCACTATACCAACGTACTGATACTTTGCGCAAGAACAATGAATCATTCTCCATCGCATCCCTCACTTCATGGTTACGAGTTGACATTTCTACAGTGAGATTTGTTGTAAATTGCAATTTGGGAGCAACGACATTTAATATTTTTGAAGCAGCACGAAGCGGAGCAGAAGGTGCAGCCAATACTCCTAAACAAGGCGAGCTTAATACAATCCCATCTATGTCCTCTCTTTTCGTTTCTTGCATCATACGAATAACGACAAGTCCTCCCATACTATGACCAAATAAAAAAATAGGCAATCTATATTTTCTTGCTTCTTTCACCCATAACTTTATTTCCTCTATGTATTCATCAAATGAATCGATATGTCCTCTATTTCTTGAAGTTGTTCCGTGTGCTGGAAGATCCCCCATAACGACGTGATAACCGCTATGATTCCACATTTCTGCAACTGCTTCATAACGCCCGTGATATTCCATAGCACCATGCACGATAATAATGACGGCTTTCGCTTCTTCCGCTTCATAGTTCCACATACGAAACTCCTCCATTTCACTCTTTTTCATAATTTGATACACTAAAACTAGTCTCTAGGAAAGGAAGGCTTTACATGATATATCCTTACAAAGAAAAAAATCCAAAAATTGCGAGTAGTGCTTTTATCGCTGACTATGTTACCATTACAGGCGATGTGACAATTGGCGAAGAATCTAGCATTTGGTTTAATACAGTCATCCGCGGTGATGTATCACCAACGATAATTGGAAATAGAGTAAATGTACAAGATCAATGTACACTTCACCAAAGCCCACAGTATCCTCTTATTTTAGAAGATGACGTTACCGTTGGGCATCAAGTTATTTTACATAGCTGCAAAATTGAAAAAGATGCTTTAATTGGAATGGGATCTATCATATTAGATGGCGCTGAAATTGGTGAAGGAGCTTTCATCGGTGCTGGTAGTCTCGTTTCACAAGGAAAGAAAATCCCTCCTAATACGTTAGTTTTTGGTCGTCCTGCGAAGGTCATTCGCGAATTAACAGAAGAAGACCGTAAAGATATGGAACGTATCCGCACACAATACGTTGAAAAAGGACAATATTATAAATCGTTACAAAAATGATTTTATCGCTGCCATAAGACTGGCAGCTTTTTTTATGAAAAAATCTAACTTTTTCTTTACAAAACATTATTATTCCCTCAATAAAATCTTATTAAAATAGAAGTTAATAACTCCATATATATGTAAATGAGGGAGGAAAAATCTCATGAAGGTCAGTGGACTATATAAAATAGAATGTTACATTTTCAAAGGAATTAATCGCTACTTTGATCAAAAAACATTAAACATCTTTTTCAGCAATATTACCCATATCGGTGGTGCTACCTTCTCCATTGCACTTACCCTATTCTTTTTAATTTTCGCAACAGGGAATTTGCATCAAGCTGCAATTGCAACTGCTATTTCTTTAACAATTAGCCATATCCCGGTGCAAATACTAAAAAGATGGTATCCACGAAAACGCCCTTATTTAACAATTCAAGATGCGAAATATCCAGTACAGCCTTTAAAAGATCATTCTTTTCCATCCGGACATACAACGGCTGTTTTCTCTGTCCTCATTCCATTTATTTGCTATAATCCAAACTTGCTTGCTTTTCTATTACCGTTAGCGCTATGCGTCGGTATTTCCCGTATTTATTTAGGGCTTCATTATCCGTCAGATGTATTTGTAGGCATGTGCCTTGGCACTTGCTCTGGCATCATCTCTTTTTATCAATTCATTCCACTCATGTAAAGGAGCGATATGATGAGAGTCGCCATATTTACCGATACATTTACACCACAAGTCAACGGTGTGGCGAAAACTTTGGAACGTTTAACTAAATATTTTCAAAAAGAAAATATCGCCTATTCTGTTTTCGCCCCTCAGCATACGGCAGAAGATAATTTCGTTACGAATGTGAATAAAATGAGAAGCATCCCGTTAACAATATTATATCCAGAATGTCGCTTTGCCTTTCCTACTCCGCGCATTAAACGGGAACTTCTTGCCTTTAAACCTGATATCATTCACATTGCTACGCCTTTCAATATGGGACTTTGTGGATTATATTATGCCAAAAAGTTAAATATCCCGGTCGTCGGTTCTTATCATACTGATTTTGACGCCTATTTACGCTATTACAAAATCGAATTTCTTTCCAATATGCTATGGAACTATTTAAGGTGGTTTCATAGTCATATGCAAAAAAACTTTGTTCCTTCTCCTGAAACATTACATCAATTAAAGAAAAAAGGATTTCAGCAGCTCTATATTTGGGGACGTGGTGTAGATTGTACTCTCTTTCATCCAACTTACAATAAAGACCTATTCCGAAAAAAATATAATATTACAGCGAAATATATTCTTTCCTACGTCGGACGCCTTGCTCCGGAAAAAGATATCGACACTCTTCAAACACTTATTCAAACGACGAACAAAGAACGTGACGATATTCATTGGCTCATCGCTGGAGATGGTCCTCTCGCAAAGGACCTGCATGAAAATGTTCCAAAAACAAATGTAACCTTTACTGGATATTTACAAGGTACGAATTTAGCTGAAGTCTACGCTTCCTCCGATCTAATGGTATTTCCATCTACTACTGAAACATTTGGGAACGTCGTACTGGAGTCACTCGCATGTGGTACACCTGTTATTGGCGCGAATAGTGGCGGGGTTAAAAATATTATTAAAGATGAAAAAACTGGAATTCTATGTGAACCAAAAAATGCGGACTCATTTTTGTCATCTATTTATGAATTATTAAATAATGAAGAAATGCGTAAACAAATGAGCCTAGATGCTCACTCCTACGCTACTACACAAAGCTGGGATGAAATTTCCAGTGATTTACTCATGCATTATGATGATGTGATTCAAAGTCGAAAAGCGGAAATGCTAGCTTAAACGCAGCTTATGTATCATCAATTTGCAAGATAAAAAGAGATCACACTTCGAAGTGTGATCTCTTTTTATCTTGCGCTTTTATTTAGCGGTTCAGTTGGTACATAGATATAATGAATAAAATTCGAACTTATTTTTCTTCCCCTTTTGTCTGAGCCGCATCGAACGTCCAGTTCAATTTCAATGTATCTCCTTGGAATACGTTTTGATTTTCTCCATTATCTTCAAATATGAATTTCACATAGAAAGTGTCATCCGTGCCTGGAGCAAGTCCGTTTCCTTCCCAGTTTACGACACCTTTTTCTACAAGATCAGGAAAGTTGCCATCAGCAGTAGCTTGTTTCAATTCAGACAAAGTAGTTTCCCATACAGGAACTGTGTTCTTGTCTATGTTCCATAAAAACTCCACTTTGACATGATCACCGAAATCAGCATTTCCATTATCACCCTTCGCATCTGTTACAGTGTAATCAGTAAGAAGATGAACGTCCTTAATTTTCAAAGTACCGCTGTTGATTAAGTGGAAATCGCGTTCTATTTGATCACCCGGTTTGATTTTGTCAACATCGATGATAACTTGTGGATCAATGCTCAAATCTAACGTACCAGCCGCAAATGTGTTTTCTGATACTTCTTTATCACTGAAGTAAGCAAACGTTCCGCCTCCGATTAAAGATAAACCAAGAACTGCAGATGCAACACCCATACCAAGTTTTTTCTTAAGACTCATTTTAATAATCCCCCTATTTTTATAATATCTAAGCTATTAAAAAGCTGATAAGTCCATATGAGGTAAAAACGAATTGTTTCCTTACTTGATGTCTTTTAGATTTATCTCTAAGATAGTCATTGAATTCTTAATAAAGAACTTCTCGTTTTATTTAAGAGCGACTATCGATATTTACAGAAGATGATATTTCTCCCTCTTTTATCAGCAGCCGCTCCTAAGACACCTTCTTTTTATCCCACTATTTGCGGGCAGTAAAACTCCCACCTCAAAATTCGGCTGGAGCAAAGAAGTTAGGTGGAAGCCCTGCTGCCCGTAAACGCCCGATTGGTGAAGGCTAATAATCAGTGGGGGATGAACCAAACCCCCACTGATTATAGTTTCACTTTATTTCTTCGGTTCTAGACCGATCTGACGTAGGAAATCTGCCAGTCCTTTTTTACCAATTGTTTCTTTTGGCTTAACTACTTCTGGAACACCGACTTCTTTTTGCAAGAAGTTTTTCTCAATGAAGCGGACATCTGTTTCGTCCACTACACCATCTTGGTTGATGTCTTGCGGCACGATGGATGCATCCTTCTTACCGTATACATCTACTACACTTTGCATATCGCGAATATCAATCAATCTATCACCATTCACGTCCCCTGCAAGACTTTTAGCACCTAATCTAACATGTTGCCCGCGCATTTCACCGTTTACAGAATATCCAGGAATGAATTTCCTCATCGATTTGAGATGTCCCGGAATATCGAAAACAACTGTGTATGCTTCAGTAGAAGCTGGGATACCATGAATAGTGTAGAATCCTCTCTCATCAATTGTTCCCTTATATTTTTTACCACTTGGGGACAGCACATATACTTGGGCACCGATTTTTGTATAATCCGCTTTTCTCAAATACTGAGCGTTCTCAGTCCCAATCAAAAATGCTTCTGGTAGGATAGAACCCTGCGCTCTCGAATGCGTTGGAATGATATTAAAGGTTTCTGTTCTGAAATAAGGAATGGCAGTAGCTGCTGTTTGTCCCGCTTTCATATAAGACGCCTGTTGTACATTAAATCCGATAACATTATCGAAATATGCATCACTTACTAATTTAAACGTTACATCAAGAAAAGGCATATCTCCATCCATACCGCTGAATGAATTCCCTTTCATAGATGCGCCGACCTTCACTGTATTAGTGTGAGTTCCTTCTGTCACCATAGGTTCTTGCAACGATACTTCCAATCCCTTGTCCTTCGCATACTCGCTTGCCGCATTGTTCAATTTCACATTCTCAAACTTAAACAAATCTTTTATGAATTCGACATTAAATTCTCCAGATGCAAGCTGCTTCACATTATTGAGACTCAGTGTCATCGTAACGTTATCGTCAACTTTTACATCTTTCTTATCATAACTAGAAGTCGTATATTCCGTACCTTCTTTTACGAAAACATAGTTTTGTTTCTCCATTGCCGTTGCCATATCAAACGTAGTCAAAGTCAAACGTAAAGGATTTGTTGCAATATCACTTTCCTCAATTCCAAATTTCACATCTCCGTTCGCTTGGACTGGGAAGAATCCATCTATGAATCCAGAATTTGCAGAGTAACCCATTGTGTTGGATGATTGATCATAGTTTAAGCCTTTTGATTTTAATACATCTACCGTCGAATCTTTAGCTGTTCCATGCAGCCATACCGCTTTTTGTCCATCCTCTACTGTAAACATGGAGTCATTGACCTCGATTACACCCGGTTTTTTGTCCATATTTACTTCCGGTGCTATATTATCCACGATAAGCGGATTGTCTACAACATACGATTTCCCTTCTTCATCGTGCGCAATCATTTCTAGTGTATAATCGCCTGCCGGAAGCTTCACAGGAAGATCGCCAATTGGTTTGGAAGGATCATTTGTAAATGGATAGACAGTACCACTGAATACTCCTAGAAGAAAAGTTTCTACATCTGTCTGTAATTTACTAGTATTCGCTGTTCCTATAAAACCTACAGCTTTTCCTGTTTTACTGTCCTTAACAAGCACATCGATTGTTTTCATCGGGCTATTCAACTTCATTACTCCGTGAACCATAGGCTCTAAATATTGCCAGAAAGGTGTCGTATTTGTTACGGATGGTTTAGTCGTTTTTATATATTCAAATCCTTTTTCCGTCACCATGACAGCGAATGGAATTTGATACGTTTCCGCCGGATTGTTCGCATTAGTCACATGGATATATCCTTCGTATCTGCCTGTCTTAGCGCTAGCAGGAATCGTAATTTTCGGCTCCAGCTCCTGTGATTGTCCGCTTGCTACTGTAATGGATGCCGGTACCTCAACTTGTACACCATTCTTCACTGCATCTTGAATACCTGTACGTTCATCGTGATACTCCACTTCTACTTTAAAGGATTTTTCTTCTTTGCCGTTGTTTTGGACATTTACTTTTTTGCTTGCCTCAATTGGTTTATCATCTTGCTTAAAATGTCTGCCAAACATAATAGAGCCTGTTTGTTCGTCAATTTCAACAATATTCCCGTTCTCAATATTTTTTGTTTTGTCCAATACTTTGATAGATGTGTCCGTATGAACAGCTTGATACGCGTCAATACGCCCCGCACCCACTTCGTATACAGAATTCTTGCCATTCAAATCATCGGATGTATTCATAAGAGCCGCTTTTACATCGAAAGGAGTATATTCTGGATGCTCCTGCAGGATCAATGCAGCTGTACCCGCTACGTGAGGAGACGCCATAGAAGTACCAGACAAGCGTACATATGCATTGCCGTAATTTATACCGTCCTGCGGATCATTGATGTATTCCGGTGCAGTAGAGAAAACCGACACACCAGGAGCGACTACATCTGGCTTAATGTCATAATTCCCATTTACCGGCCCACGGGAGCTGAAATCAGCTAAGTGATCCCCTTCCGTTTTTGTATTGCTCAGCGTCTCGAATTTGAAAGATACTTCACCTAGCGCCTTTAACCGTTCGCCATCTGCTTTTGACAGACGGAAAGATGGAATAAGGCCTACCCCCTCACCTAAGTAGGCAGATATTTGTCCGTCAGCATTGTTATATACGATAACCGCTTTTGCTCCAGCACTTTTTGCATTTTTAATTTTTTCATCAAACGTAATTTCTCCGCGCTGAATTAACGCAATTTTTCCGTTAAGATCTTTCCCCGTAAAATCAGCTGGTTTACCAAGTCCCGCAAATACAATTGGTAACGATTGTCCCCCAAAATCTTCTAACTTATCAGGAAAATCTTTACCTAATAGCTGCATATTTTCAAATTTTTCGTTAGATACACTTGCGCTGAATGTAGGAATAGACATGGCAGCATCACTTGCCCCTACTGAAATACCAAGAGCTGCCGTTCCCGGGGAACCAAGCGTTTTTTCGTTTGGCCCGGCGTTACCTGCGGCAACAACTGTTACCACACCTGAAAGCATAGCGTTATTTGTCGCGACAGAAGTAGCATATAACGGATCGTTAGTCTGCGCACCAAGTGACATATTGATAACGTCCATACCATCTGCAATCGCTTTATCTATTCCAGCAAGAATTCCTGCTGTATTACCTCCGCCCCAAGGACCTAATACTCTATAAGCATATAAATCTACATCAGGTGCTACACCTTTCACAGCATAATCCGCATTGTTTTTCTTTTGAGCTGCAATCGTTCCTGCTACATGTGTACCATGGTTTGTATAATACACATAGCCAGGAGATGTTGGCTTACCAGCTTTTATCCAGTCCTCGTATGTCGTTTCCATCGGATCTGCATCGTTATCTACAAAATCATATCCGCCTTTATAGGCACCTTTTAAGTCAGGATGATTATAGTCAACACCTGTATCAAGAACGCCGACTTTAATCTCTTTACCTGTAATGTTTTCTGCATGAAGCTTGTCCACGCCAATTTGCGGAATACTGTCCGCCATTTTCGGATCGATTGTTTCTTTTGTTTCTACCGGAGGTTCCACTTTTACCTCGTAATCTTTAAAGACACGTTTTACTACTCCAGATTGGATCAACTCCTGCACAGCCACACCAGGTAAAGTCATCGCTACGCCGTTGATCGCATTCTTATATTCTCGTGTAACCTTCACTTTTTTCGTATCGTAAGTGCCGGCATCCTTCTTCGATTTTAAGGATTCGACATGTTGTTTGAACACTTTATGCTCTTCATCCACTTTTGCTTGCGCAGTAGTAGTAGTTATTTTCTTCCCTTTCGCCGCTTGTTTCATCACTTCAATTTTTGCTGGAGCTTGATTGAATTCCACGATAACGTTAACTAATTCAGCACTATTAGAATCAATATCAGGTGAAATCGTAAAATTAGGACTTACATCTAGCTGTTCCAACGCTTTTCTTTGTTCTGGAGACAGATTCATTAGTACCTGTTCCGCATTATCAACTGGCTTCAATTCAACCGCACTTTCTGCCAATACGTTATACGGAATACCTTGTGACAATAGCATACCAGTAACTAAAGTTCCTGTAAGAACCCTCCCAAATTTCCCTCTCTTCATACAAGTTCCCCCATCTAAATTTATTTGTATTTGTAGTCATTGCATAACATAAATTTCCGAAGCTTTTAGACTACGACTCTACTTTCTTATCTTATTAAATTTAAACTTTTCTGAAAATTATCAAAAAGTAATATTTTTTTAGTTATTAGTTCTATACCGTATAGTACAAAAGAACTACCCCGCACTTTATTATTTTGAGTAAAATAATAAAACACAGGGTAGTTCTTTTAAATGATTTTCATTTAAGAAAATGGAACAAGCTGATTTCGCACGGCATATATGACTGCTTGTGAACGGCTTTTCACATTTAGTTTTCTGAAAATCTTATTTATATGGATTTTAACTGTCTTGTCACTGATATATAGAGCTTCAGCAATTTCCTTATTGCTAAAACCTTTGACCAATTCAAACAGTATTTCTTTTTCGCGCTCTGTTAGTTCATTTTCATTTGATTCTGATTTCGTTTGCTGATGATATGTAATCAACTTTTTAGTCATACGCGGATGAATCACAGAATCTCCTTGTAATACCATTCGGATTGCCGCCACTACCTGCTCGGATGATGAATCCTTCAGTAAATAACCGTCTGCACCTGCCCGAAGAGCAGCCATCAAGTATTCATCATGTTCATACATAGTCAATACGAGAACACGGCAGTTCGGATACTGATCTTTCACGAGTGATGTGGCCTCAATACCATTTTTCCCCGGCAAATTAATATCCATTAAAATACAATCAGGCCTACAATCTTCCACTTTCTTTACTACCTCATCCCCGGAAACAGCTTCTCCAACTACTCGCATATCAGATTCGAGTTCCAATATACTTCGAATTCCATCACGCAAAACAGTATGATCATCCACTACTAATATTCGAATCATGATACCCCTCCCCCATTTCTGAATCTGGAATTAACAATGTGATTTCTGTACCTTTTCCTACTGAACTATCAATCTGAAGGGTAGCCCCTAGCTGTTCAGCCTGTTCATTCATATGTAATATACCATAATGCGGCTCATGCTTTGCTTTAATCATAGATTCAAAAAGAGAAAAGCCAATTCCGTTATCCTTTACCTTTAAAAGTACATGTTCCCGTTGATAGCTTAGTAAAATGTCAACTTTATCTGCCTTTGCATGCTTTATAATGTTCTGCAAGCTCTCCTGTAAAGTATCGAAGATGACTCGTTCTTTCGTAAAACTAAGTTTTCGAGAACGGCCTCTTTCATGATATAGAATGGCTAGACCATATTCTTGTTTTAAGGATTGAACTTTATTTATAATTGCTTGTTTTAGTCCTAATCTTTGTGTTGGATATGGCTTTAAAGCATAAATAGAATAACGAACTTCACTTAAACTCTTCCGTAATTTTTTTATGCTTGTATCTACCACTTGCTGCATGTCCTTTGGTCGATCTGCATATTTTTTCTGAGCTGACTCCATCTGAAATATCACTCCAGCCAATGCTTGTGCGATTCCATCGTGGATTTCACGAGCAATTCGATTTCTTTCTTCTAAAATCGTTCTTTTTTCCTGTTCAGAGACGAGTGTCCGTGTTTTAAGCAAGCTACCTAATTGATTGGCAAACGTAGCTAAAGTCTGTACATCTTCAGTAATAAAACTCGCACTCCTGCTTTTCCCTGCCACAAACATTCCAACTAATTCATGATTTACCTTAAGAGGTAAATATACAAGCGAGCGCATAGTATTTTCAAACACTTCATCTCCCGGAGCCATACCTGTTTTCCAATCAGTAACAACAACAGTTTCTGATATCTCTTCAAACTTCTTATGCAGGTCAGAATAATTAGAAATATCACGACGTACTTTTCCATCCTTTAATAAAAGTGTCCAGTTCTCTTCATCTTTTGCCCATAAAACATATGCCTGTATTCCTAGAAATCCTTTCAGTGATTGTTTCATCTGCTGTAAGTTTCCGGCAGATAATCCATGACTTAATTCCGTCGTAATGGAAAAAAGCTTATATAATCGTTCTTTTTCCACCCGTATTTGTCTAACGAAAGAGCTAATGATACAAATTGCCACAAGCGGGAAAAAGAAGAATAGAACCATGATTTCATCCATCACTCCGCGATATCGGTAATCTAAAATATGTATAAGTGAAGAATAAAATAAACAAAAACTCAAACTCAAGAGTACTAATATATTCTTTTTACGCCACTCTTCTAGCGGATAGGGCTGAGGAAGAAGTATGATTAAAAGATCGTAAAATAAACTGTTAAAAAGGCAAAGAAATGCGCTGAATAAAAACAAGCTTATAAATTTTTCATATAAAACTGAAAGATTCATTCCAGAAATAAAAAAAGAGAAACATCCACTGGAAAACCATTCTGCTAATACGATACTAAGAGCAAGTTGCGCACAATTAAATACCGTCCTTTGCATAGGTAATCGGCGAAGCAATTGGATACTTAACATCACACCCACACACGAAACAACAGTTATATGCATTCCAAACTGCCAATTCATTGTATAAATAAGTGTAAGGCTGAGTGTGATCCCCCCTCTCCAAATGCGGATAGGAAAATACTCAGTAATTCCCATAAACATAATTAACAACAAAAGCAGTATAAGATGGGAAGGCATTTCACTTAAAAATAAGGAAATAATAACAGCAATTAAACCAAGAAAAGAGATAGAATAAATATAAAAACTAGCTACTTGCTCTCTCATAGAAGTAAAATCTATCTTTTTCAAAACGATCCCTCCCTCAAAAAAATTTATCCCGCTATTTGCGGGCAGTAAGACTCCCACCTCAAAATTCAGCTGGAGCAAAGAAGTTAGGTGGGGTGGGAGCCCTGCTGCCCGTAAACGCCCGATTGGTGAAGGCTAATAATCAGTAGGGGATGAACAAAACCCCCACTGATTATAGTTTCACTTTATTATCATCATTATCTACTAAAAAACCGGCACTGGCAAAATGAGAAGGTTCTCATTAGCCAATCACCGGCTGTGCGCTGTCCCTTAGAAGGGATGACACAATATTAGTATAAAACAGGTCTCTTCATTCCGCCACCCATCAAATGTTATAATTGTAAATATATTCTATGTCTATCATATAGAACTAAAGATGTATATGAATCAATTTCATAATTGGTTTTTACCGGTAGAAGATACTACTTTAAATCCAAGTTGTTCATATATTTTCAGTAATTCACTCTCCATTATATATTTTCTTCTTCCACATTCATTTTCTATTCTGTAATTGACTATATTCTTCTTTTGTATTTACATTAAGAAATAACCCCTTCGACAGCTGTGATTCTTCTGCCGTAATATACTGCGTTTTACAATGAGATAATAGCCCCTGCATACTTCTCTTATCTTCTTTTAATAACCGCTCTATTTTTTCTTTTGCTCGGTGATGATACATTGCTAACAGTGGTTGTTTCCGCCCCTCCACCAATGGAACAATTGCTTCATACGCTTCATCTACTCGTTCTATAAATGCCATCGCCCATTCTTTCGAAACATTTGGTGTATCACACGGTGCAACGATATACCAATCTGCATCTACGAATTCCATGCCTGTTAATAAACCAGCAAGCGGACCGTTTCCTTTATACATCGCGATATCTTCTACAACTGGTACATGCAATATATGCAAAAGATCATTAGTAATCGCTGGGTTGCTAATTACAACAACGTCTGTAACAACCTCTTTCAATGCCTCTATACTATACTCAATAAATGTTTTCCCGCGCCAGGTTGCCAATGCTTTCGGCTCACCAAAACGACTAGACTGTCCGCCGGCTAATACAATTCCTGCAATTTTCATTGGCGATGCAGCTCAAATGTAATATGACCTAATTCCGGTAAAATTAACTTATTCATCGCAAGACGAACCGCTCCGCTAGACCCTGGCATTGAAAAGACAACTTTACGTCCGATTGTACCGCCGATTGCTCTACTTAACATCGCACTACTTCCGATATCTTCTAAGTAACTTATCATACGGAACAACTCACCAAATCCAACAATTTCTTTATCTAATAACACTGACACTGCCTCAATCGTTACATCACGTTTCGTAATACCAGTTCCGCCATTGGTTAGTACGACATCAACATCTTCCCTATGATAACCAGCTAACACAGCCTGCTGAATACTTTCTTTATCATCTTTCACAATTTCATAAGAGGTCACTTTATGCCCTGCTTCTATTAATAATGCATGTAACAATTGACCACTCTTATCCGTCTCTTCCGTACGTGTATCGGAAATCGTCACGATCTTACAACGCACTTCTTTTGGCGCTTGTTTTTTATGTTCAGTTACACTCATTTTTTATCGTTCCTTTCTTAAAGGCTTTTCTTCATTTTATCATACATATCTTTACACAATTATGTATGAAGCCAATGATGCATCATGATACAATATAAGTATATACACCCACAAAAAGGAAAATATACTTTCTTATACTTCTAGACTACACATCATTAGCTACTCTTTAAATCCCCTTATATTTTCCACATAGTAGATTTCATTTTAAAACTTACATTACAAAATAATTTGGAGGTTTACTCACTATGGAACTTTATAAAAAATTAACAACGACATTCATCCTCTTATTTGCCGCTTCCATCACTGTCGGCTTTTCTTTAAAAGGTGCAATTCCATACGCTACATTAGTGAGTATTATATTCGCAACGCTATTTTTACTGAGCAGTGCTTTTTGCGCAGGAAAAGCGCGTCAACTGAAAGGTTGATTGTCTATGTTCCGTAAGAAACCAATCCTTTGTAAATTATGTGAAAAGGAAATACAGACGTATGAAAAAACATGGATTCACATGCCATTTCCGGCAAGTGGTATGACAAATATGAAGAAGTATATTGAGCTAGACGGGGAAGTTTATTGTAGTTCTTGCATTCAAGTAGTAAATAAAGTGAAACTTTAATCAGTGGGGATTTTGTTCTTACCCACTGATTATTAGCCTTCACCAATCGGGCTTCTACGGGCAGTTAATGCGGGATAAAACCAAATAAAAAAAGCTTTGCGACACGCGCAAAGCTTCTTTTTCATATATTATAGACCAGCTTGCTCTTTTAAAGTAGCTGCTTTGTCTGTACGTTCCCATGTAAGATCTACATCAGTACGTCCGAAGTGGCCGTAAGCTGCTGTTTGTTTGTAAATTGGGCGACGTAAGTCTAGCATTTTAATAATACCAGCTGGGCGAAGATCGAAGTTGTTACGAACTAGTTCCACTAGTACGTCTTCAGATACTTTACCAGTGCCAAATGTATCAACTGAAATTGATACTGGTTGCGCTACGCCGATTGCGTATGCAAGTTGTACTTCTGCTTTGTCAGCAAGACCAGCTGCTACGATGTTTTTCGCAACATAACGAGCTGCATATGCTGCTGAACGGTCAACTTTCGTTGCATCTTTACCAGAGAATGCACCGCCACCGTGGCGAGCGTATCCACCGTAAGTATCAACGATGATTTTACGTCCTGTTAAACCAGCATCACCTTGTGGTCCACCAATTACGAAGCGGCCAGTTGGGTTAATGAAGAATTTCGTTTCTCCATCCATTAATTCTGCTGGAACTACAGCTTTAATTACATGTTCTTTTAAATCGCGATCGATTTCTTCCCATGTAACATCTGGATGATGCTGTGTAGAAATTACAATTGTATCCACACGTACAGGTTTACCATTTTCATCATACTCAACTGTAACTTGCGTTTTTCCATCCGGACGTAAGTATGATAATGTGTCATCTTTACGTACTTCAGTTAAACGACGAGCTAATTTGTGAGCAAGCGAGATTGGAAGTGGCATTAATTCTTGTGTTTCATTACATGCGAAGCCAAACATTAAACCTTGGTCTCCTGCACCAATTGCCTCAATCTCAGCGTCAGTCATTAGACCTTCGCGTGCTTCTAGCGCTTGGTCAACACCCATAGCGATGTCAGCAGATTGCTCATCGATAGATGTTAAAACTGCACAAGTTTCTGCATCGAATCCATATTTTGCGCGTGTGTAACCAATGCCTTGAATTGTTTCACGAACGATTTTTGGAATATCTACGTAAGTAGAAGTCGTAATTTCCCCCGCTACCAATACTAAACCAGTTGTTACAGTTGTTTCACAAGCTACACGTGCATTTGCGTCCTTTGCTAAGATCGCATCTAAAATTGAATCAGAAATTTGGTCACAAATTTTATCTGGATGTCCTTCAGTTACAGACTCAGATGTGAACAGATGACGTTTTTTTGTCATGTGGTAAACCTCCCTACAGTAATTGTATATATTGTACGGAACTCATCCTTAATTTGCCACAAACTGCGACATACATTTATTCTCCCACACAAGCATACAGAAAAACCTTTCCTACTTAACATAGAGGAAAGGTTTAATTTGCTACTTGCATACTGCTTTTTGCCCTTTGCTCTTATCGTTCGAGACCGTTAGCCTCGCACAGGTTTTAGCACCTATTCACCTGTATTTACCACTACAAGTGAGGTTGCTGGGCTTCATCGGGCCTGTCCCTCCGCCAGCTCGGGATAAGAGAGTATCCGTCCCAACCTATACTAAAGAAATGATATTCATTTGTCAATTAATATTCACATTTTCCTGAAAGTTTTTCTCAATACGCATAGAATGAAATATTAATAAGGAAATGATACATTCACACAAACAAAAATAAATAAATAGTATACATTATTTATATAATTGTGTTATACTCTTGATGGGGATTACGAGAAATATTTCATTAAATGAAAAGGATGGTATATAAATATGAGTACTGTGAATGTCCAAATTGGTTTACATGAATTATTGAACGGAAGCAATGCACAGATTCAATTAAGTGTTCCGCAATTAGTGGAAAAAGTATTAATGCGAAACGAAGGGAAATTAACTTCTACTGGTGCCGTTTCTGCTTCAACAGGAAAATACACAGGACGTTCTCCTAAAGATAAATTTATTGTGAAGGAAGCATCGGTTGCTGACAAAATTGCTTGGGGAGCCGTGAACCAACCGATCTCTGAAGAACATTTTAATAAATTATATATAAAAGTTTTAGAATACTTAAAAGAAAAAGAAGAGTTATTCATCTTCAAAGGATTTGCTGGCGCTGATCGCAACTATCGCCTACCAATTCAAGTTGTTAACGAATATGCATGGCATAATTTGTTCGTACATCAATTATTTATTCGTCCAAATGAAGACGAATTAGCAACTCACGAATCAGAGTTCACAATTGTTTCTGCACCAAACTTCAAAGCAGATCCAGCAATTGACGGTACAAATTCTGAAGCATTCATTATGGTTTCATTCGAAAAACGTATCGTACTAATCGGTGGTACAGAATACGCTGGAGAAATGAAAAAATCAATCTTCTCTATTATGAACTTCTTACTACCTGAACAAGACATTCTTTCTATGCACTGCTCTTCAAACGTAGGCGAAGAAGGCGACGTAGCACTATTCTTCGGTTTATCTGGAACAGGCAAAACAACATTATCTGCTGATCCAAACCGTAAATTAATTGGTGACGATGAGCACGGTTGGTCTGATAACGGTGTATTCAATATTGAAGGCGGTTGCTATGCAAAATGTGTAAACCTTTCTCATGAGAAAGAGCCACAAATCTTCGATGCAATCAAATTTGGTTCCGTTTTAGAAAACGTTGTCATTGACGGTCAAACACGCATCGCCGACTATAACGATACTACTTTAACAGAAAATACACGTGCTGCATACCCTATGCATGCGATTGACAATATCGTACTGCCAAGTGTTGCAGGACATCCAAATACAATTATTTTCTTAACTGCTGATGCATCTGGCGTATTGCCTCCAATCAGTAAGTTATCAAAAGAGCAAGCTATGTACCACTTCTTAAGCGGTTACACTAGTAAACTAGCAGGAACAGAGCGCGGTGTTACATCTCCGCAAGCTACATTCTCTACTTGCTTCGGTTCACCATTCTTACCGCTTGATGCATCCCGTTATGCTGAAATGCTTGGTGAAAAAATCGAGAAACATAATGCAAAAGTATTCTTAGTAAACACTGGCTGGACTGGTGGCGAATACGGTGTTGGTAAACGTATGAACTTAGGTTACACTCGTGCAATGATTCAAGCAGCACTAAGCGGTGAACTTGCTAAAGCTGAAACTGCAAAACACGACATCTTTGGCCTTGAAGTACCTTGTCACGTTCCAGGTGTACCTGACGAAGTATTAATGCCTGAACAAACTTGGGCTGATAAAGATGCTTACAAAGCGAAAGCAATTGAGCTTGCAAACGAATTTAAAGAAAACTTCAAAAAATTCGATAGCGTTTCTGAAGCTATTATTAACTTAGGCGGTCCAATCGCTTAATTACAAATTTTCTGTTGGAATAACCCTTTTACTCATATGAATAAGTGTCGTGTAACCGTAAAGTTCCGCGTACTCACCGACAAAACCCAATGCGGCTTAACGGTTACACACACATACATAAAAAAGAAGCTTACGTTAAAAACGTAAGCTTCTTTCTATATCTTATATAAAGTGAAACTTTAATCTCTTCATCTATCGCATACCAATACCCATAAATTTACAGAAAATTCATTTTATAATCATTCGTTTGTAGTTTCCCATGATATAATTTACATATACAGGAAAGGGTGAGGCCTATGAAAAATTTTTCTCGTACAGGAAAAATTTTATTCAGTTATGGAGCGATTCAAATGTTTTGGGGACTTGTGATGCTTAACGTTAATTTATTTGAGCATACAAGTGAAACGATAAAATACATTATTCTAATTATCGGAATAGTTTGTTGTATTGTATCCAACTTTTTTAAAGAACCTAAGAGTCATACTACTAAGTGATTTCATATTAACTTATTGGAAGCGGAAACCTATATTTTATACAAAGTTACGCTTCCTGTTGTACTATCCACCGCCGGATCCTCTATTCCATCTAAAAAAGAAGCCCTTTTAGCCCTTTATTAATTCTTCTTCATCCTTCATACTATAATACCCTAAATTCACAACGATTAAGAAATAACCACCCAGAATCCCTACTGCAAATGCCCACATTACCATATGATGCTCAATTTCGTACATAATAATAGCACCCAAAATGGCAGCTGCAAAGCGGTTAAACATACCAAGCGTCGGCGCTTTTGTCTTCTTTACGATACTATCTCCAAGTTTTTCGATACGCCTTCCTAAAATCCAAACACAATACATGCTTACAATAAGTCCAATTCCTGCACCTAGAAAATGTGCTGAAAACGGTGTTAACATCCAGCCTAATAACAGAATACCTAGTAGATAATACGATTGAATTTTAAACGACCTTAATGACATACTAATCATGTTGTACTCCCCTTCAATAGTTTTTATCTATCCAACCAAAGCTATATAACTCATTTCTTTCGAGTCCATGCTACTTAAAATCTATTTCATTCAAATTAAAAACAACATAAACTGTATGTTTATGTTGTTAAAATGCTTTTAGAAAATAATATTATACAAGATTTATAATGTAGAATCCCTCATAAATGTGACGTTTTTCCAAACATTTTTCGTCCATTTATGAAAAAAGTGATATCAATCTATGAACATACGGATATGATGTAATAAGCACAAAAATAAAGGGGGCGTCTAATGGTTTATTTTTTAATGGCTCTCATTCACCTCATTGTCCCTGCACTTATTGGACTTTCCTTGTATTGGTACACGAAAAGACATAGTATTTTCTATGCTGTCCTCGGTGTTCTTCTTCCAGGTATTATTCTTATTACACTCTTCCGTATTCCATTTTTAAATTTAATTCCACTTATTACTGCTATCTTGTTTCTCATCTTTTTACCAAAAATAAAAAAATAGGAAAGCAGATCATAGGTAATCTGCTTTCCTATTTTGATATAGGTTCTTGTACGGTAGAGTGCGCTTCTATTTTCTCCGATTTCACAAACCATAGACCGAAGAAAATGATAATTCCACCGATTATTTGTTGAAACGATACATATTCATTTGCCCATACAGCTGCAAATAAAACAGCTACAAGCGGTGTTATATACATATATACCATCGTATGTGACGCACCAATTTTTTGAACACCAACATACCACATCACTAAACCGAATACTGTTACAAAGAAAATAGAATATAGTAAAGCAAATAGTGTCATTCCGTGTGTAATGTGAAATGGCATGACAAATACATGTGGACCACTTAACAATAAGAGCGGAATCGCTCCAACTAATGTAGACCATGCAGTAACACGTAATGCTGAGTATTTTTTAATAAGCGGCCCTGCTAAAACGGGATAAAGTCCCCAACATATTGATGCAATAAGTCCAATCCCATTTCCGTAGAAAGAACTAGCGAGTGAATGCCCCGCTACTAAAACTAATGTAGCACCAATAAAGGCAATCATGGAACCAACTAACTTTCGAGAAGAAAATTTTTCTTGTTTCAAGAAAATCGCAAATAAAGTTGTAAAAATAGGTGAAATAGAAATGAGTAAAGAGGCATTTGTAGCGGATGTATATTGTACAGTTTCCATAAATAACGTTTGATACAGTACAATACCTACCGTGCTAACGATGATTAATCTTGGTATATCTTTTCGCTCCATATAAAGTGACTTTTCGATAAAGAACGTAAGTAATAACAGTAGTGGTGCTGCTGCCATCATTCGAACTGCAGTAAACTCAATCGCCGTAAATTCTAAAAGTCCATATTTCGCAATCGTATAGTTAATCCCCCAAATAATAACGACACTTAAAATTAATAACTCAATTCCCCATTTTCTCATGCGCAATCCCCTCCACAAAGAGAATTATACGGAAAATTCAATCACGTGTACATTTCATTATGTGAAAAAATCTTTTTATTGTATGAAGAACCTTATCTTAGTAAATGAAATTTTATAGACGATTTTCAAAGTATATCAGCGATTCGAAAAAGAATATCGACTTATCAATAAGAAACGACAATAGTATCACCCTATACTATAAAGAAAAGGCAGCTCCAAATTTTTTTGGGGCCGCCTTTTCTTTACTATACTCGAACATGTAACTTCATATTCGGATTATAAAACTGGCTTGGGCTCTTCAACTGAAAAGTCCCTCCAACTTCATGCCAATCAACTGTTAACTTATCATCCATAAATACAAGCTTTGTTCGATCTGCAATAAAGTTTAGTACGCTTGATTCAATATCTACATCGCGCTCATCTTTCTCTGAAACGGCTACTAAATCAATAATCCCGCTCATAACACAACCGCAACCTTCATTATCGTAAAATAATTTTATATATTTCGCTTCATTTGGAATCGTATCCATAATCTTTTTATATGCTGCTTCTGTTACAGTAACGTACATGCGTAAATCTACATCCTCTCTTCTCGTATCCTTTATATATTGTACCACCATTTTTCTTAAAATTTATATACAGAAAATTAAGACTAACATACAATGTATGTGGTAAAGGATGCCATATCACTGATGTTCAAACTACAGCGATATCCCATTTTCTTAAGTCTATTAGGTAGCTTTTTTATTTCTAGCGGAATGATATTACAACACATACTTCCCTATTCTCCTTCTATTGGCTGGATTCTAGGTTTTATTTGTTTTACATCCGCTTCTTATTTTGCTATGAAAGACAAAAACAACTAACAGGATACGAATTACCTTAAGGAGGATAACCAAACATGCCAGCCTTAAAAGAAATAGAGCAATCACTAAATCATTTATTCCAAATTGAAAAATACGGAAAAGACAGTTCCTTTAGTCGGTTCATTCCAGCCACATATGATCAGATCCAATTTCCATGGCAACAATTTTTCGAAGCAAATTTTGTGGAGCTATTTAACGGTCTTATGATACGAGGTGCCCAAAATGTAAACACAGTATTTTTAGCTGTCTTCCCAACTGATGATATTCTTGAAACATTCATTTCACAATCCATGCCAGGTGATTTACTCTTTATGCACCATCCACTTGTGATGGAATGCGGTGATCCGCTCGGGAAATCAGGGAGAGGCTTTATTCCAATTCCACAAAAATATTTGCAGGCAATAAAAGAGAAACAGCTTTCTATATATACATGTCACGTTCCAATGGATTTTCATCAAACATATGGAACTAGCATTTCAATTGCAAAGGCACTTCAAGCTAACGTAATTGACGGATTTGCTTACGGTGGTCCAGAGCAAGAGCCAGTCGGTCTTATTTGTGAAATAGATGAAACATCAACAGAAGAACTCCAAAAACGTTTAAAAAAACTCTTCCATATTCCTTACACAGACTTCGAAGGTAAACAACATGATTCCATCAAGAAAATTGCAATTATCGCTGGCTGCGGCGATGTCGTATCTTTAATGAAAGAAGCAGAAGAAAAAGGCGCTGAAGCGTATATTGCAGGAGAAATCCATTGTCATATTGATAACGAATACGGTAAGCATAAGTATTCACTTATTATGGATTACGTCAAAGAAACGAATATGTCACTCATCGGTGTGTCACACTCTGCCTCTGAATATTTAGTGAAAGAGACATTGATGTATGATTGGTTTAAAGAGAATTTTGATGTAGATGTTACTTTGATTCCACAGGAGAAATGGTGGTTATAAAACCTTAGTTATCAAACATCCCCCTCTATTGAAATTCCGTACTTCCATCCAAAATGAAAAGGGAAATCACTCTAAAGAAAGTGATTTCCCCTTTTTAAAATACCCACCGTTAAATCGGCAACATAATCTCAACAGTCGTTCCAACTCCAACTTCACTTTCAAAGTTCAATTTACCGTGGTGATCTTTAATAATTTTTTCCGTAACTACTAATCCTAAGCCTGTTCCAGTTTCTTTCGTTGTGTAAAAAGCTTCATTTAGCTTCGGAATTTTATCTTTCGGAATGCCGCATCCCTCATCTATAATTTGAACAATGATCACATCTTCCACTATAACTTTTACAGTAATAGTTCCGCCAACTGACATTGCTTCAATCGCATTTTTAATTAAATTAAAAAATACTTGTTTCAATCGTTTCTCATCACATGTAATTGAAGGTATGTCTTTACTATAAATAGCATGCATTTTTATCCCTTGTTCTAAAGCTGGCTTTTCCATAACCCTGATAACATAAGAGATGATTTCTTTAATATTATGAGTTTCGGATTCTACCGATTTAGATTTCTCAAACTCATTTAGTTCTGTAGCAATTGTATAAATTCGCTCTACTTCCTGTCTCATAATTTCACTATAAATCTTATCTTCTGGATATTTTTTCGCTTGCTTATTCACAAGTTTTTTCAATTTTTCTAACGGTCTTCTAATCTTATCGCCAATTACTGTTGCCATTTTTCCAACCATCGCTAATTTTTCTACATTTTGTATTTCTCTGTCCATCATTTCAAGTGTACGAACGTAAGATTGGAATCTTAAAAATATAATCCAACATATAATAACAAACACGCTATATAATGCTATTGGGATAAGAACGATAAAGGATTGAACAACGAATCCCATAAGTGCATATTTTCCAACAATAGTTCCGGCAACTAACCAAAAGTACCTCTTATTCACAAATATCGGTGCAAATAAAATAAAGAATCCTTCTACTATATTCCCGCCATCAAATTCCGCATCACTTCCGTAATAAATAATGAAGTTATTAATAAAATCCAATATATTATAGCCAATTAAAATAATATACTTCACAATATACGGCTTTTTCCATTTCATAAAATAAAGTCCTATAAAGAATAATCCAACCATCAAACTATATAGCCATAAACCTAATCCTTCTCCAAAAGCATCTGCTAGTTTTTGATTTTTATCTGATAAAAGGACAATAGCCTTTTCAGCAAAATCATACGCAAAAAATATAACGAAGAATAAGCTTAAAAATATTTTTAATGCCTTTATCTCTTCTTTTTCAAATGTATTGCCTTTTTCCATATGATAACTCCTTTAACAACACCTCTTAATCTTGTGTCACATTGCGCTCACATTTTTTCGGGAGCAGTATTTCTACTCTCGTTCCTTTCTTTACTTCACTAGAAATGTGTAATTCTCCAAGATGCTCTGTCATAATTCGCTCTGCTACCGTAAGACCTAATCCAATTCTATCTTGCTTCGTTGTATAAAAAGCATCCTTAACTCGTCCTAAATTATCCTTTTTTATCCCAAAACCACTATCTACTATACTTACTATTACGTAATCTCTTTTTTTATTTTCAACTTGTATTTTTAATGTTCCGCCATGTTCCATTGCCTCTAAAGCATTTTTAATAACATACAAAAATACTCCTTTTAATTTGCGTTTATCACATTCAATTTCACTTCTATTTTGCTCTTCATTAAAGGTGCAATTTATATTTAACTCGTTCATTTTTTTGCGCATGTTTTCTACCGCTTGTACTAAAACATCACTTACAATGTGTTTTTCATAAACAGAAGGTTTACATGTAGCAACCTCCATTAATTCACTAATCATATTATTCATATTTTCGATTTCGAGAATCATTTGTTCATATGTTGCATCTTTTTCGTGTTTCTCTTTTTGTAATTGCGTAAACCCTTTTAATGAAGCAAGTGGGTTTTTAATTTCATGTCCGACTGTCGCTGCCATTTTTCCGATAACCGCCAATTTTTGTGACTGACTTGCCTCTGCAATACGTCCCTTTACTGCTGAAAGATATTGTAAAAATCGATTTAAAATAATAAATGACACGAAAAGTAACACCATATTTATAACAAGAGACATAAACAAGTTAAGTTCTCCAAATACAAATAGGTATATCATATATTTCCCTATAAGAAATGGCGCTAAGACAAATAAATATCTTTTACTCAAAAAGATCGGTACGAAGAAAATGAAAATATATTCAATTACATTCCCTTCATCAAATGCTATTGTATTATGAAAAGCATACCATCCAATATTAAAAGTCTCTGCGATCATGTATGCAAATAAATATGTATATTTAACTAAATATGCTTTTCCTCTCTCAAATAAGTAAACACTAATACCTAATATAGCCATAATATATGCAAGCTTCCATATCACTTTATGCCAATTTCCTAAAGGCATTGTATCTTCTAATATAATCGCGTATGCAACCTCGTATACAATTAAAATAACATGCATTACCCATAAGAAAATCTTAGCGTTTTTCTTTTCTTCTTTAGCTGATAGAAAACTCTCTCCCACTTCAACACCCCTTCAAAAGAATACCATTTATTATAATAAATGATTTTCATAGACAAACAAAGATAAATTGAACAAATGAGGAAAATCAATCCATAGATAATATACTTCTTCAGACCATATGTAAGCATAAAAATCATGAACAATAATACGTATAATATGGGAGGTGCTTTATATGGACGGTCGTGAAAATAAGAAGATAGAACAGTTACAATCCTTTACGAAAAACAATGAAGGAAAAGAGATGACAACGAATACGGGTGTCAAAATTTCAAATGATGAAAACTCTTTAACCGCCGGCGATCGTGGCCCTACACTTTTAGAAGATTTCCTGATGCGAGAAAAACTCGCTCATTTTGACCGTGAACGAATTCCTGAAAGAGTCGTTCATGCTCGCGGTTACGGAGCACATGGTGTTTTTGAGCTATATGATTCTTTAGAAGATTTAACAATGGCTCATTTTTTACAAGACCCATCTAAAAAGACACCTATTTTTATTCGTTTTTCTGAAGTTGCAGGATCAAAAGGTGCAAATGAAACGAACCGAGATGTACGAGGATTCGCTGTTAAGTTTTATACAGAGGAAGGAAATTTCGATTTAGTGGGTAATAACATCCCGATTTTCTTCATTCAAGATGGTATTAAATTTCCGGATCTTATTCATGCTCTTAAACCAGAGCCACATAATGAGATTCCTCAAGGACAAACAGCACATGATACTTTTTGGGACTTTATCGCCAATAATCAAGAATCAGCTGCGATGATGATGTGGATTATGTCTGACCGTACAATTCCGAGAAGTTTTCGAATGATGCAAGGGTTCGGCGTTCATACATTCCGCTTAGTTAATAAACACGGAAAGTCACGATTCGTAAAATTCCACTGGAAGCCTAAGCTTGGTGTTCACTCGTTAATTTGGGATGAAGCTCAAAAACTAGGCGGTGCTGATCCGGATTACCATCGCCGTGATTTATGGGAAAATATTAATGCTGAAAACTACCCTGAGTACGAACTTGGCGTTCAAATTTTAGAAGAAGAGGACGAATTTAAATACGATTTTGATATATTAGATGCAACAAAAATTTGGCCGGAAGAAGACTTCCCTGTTAAAATCATCGGAAAAATGACGTTAAATCGGAACGTTGATAACGTATTTGCGGAAACAGAACAAGTCGCACTGCACCCTGGAAGCATCGTCCGCGGTATCGATTTTACAAATGATCCTCTCTTACAAGGTAGACTCTTTTCTTATACAGATACGCAATTAGCCCGCGTCGGTACAAACTATCAAGAGTTACCGATTAACCGCCCTGTATGTCCTTTTCATAACAATCAAAGAGATGGTGCGTCTAAATATATAATTGATAAAGGAAAAGTCGCTTACCATAATAACTCTTTAGCTAATAACTCTCCCTTTACTGTACCTGGTACGAAAGGCGGTTTCGTTACATATCCTTCTACTGTTTCCGGACATAAAACAAGAGAAACAGCCGCTAGTTTTAAAGACCATTTCTCACAAGCCCGTTTATTTTGGAATAGTATGAGCCACGTCGAAAAAATCCATATTATGCAGGCCTTCTCCTTTGAATTAGGAAAAGTAAAAAGTAAATCAGTTCGCCAACAAGTCGTAGATATGATTGGTCATATAAGTACAGAATTAGCTACTTTAGTAGCTGAAGCAGTCGGGGCAACAGTGCCGAATGTTCAAGAATCAAATGTTACAAAATCCTCACCAGCACTAAGTATGGAACATACAACATTCAGCCCAAATACATTACGAGTAGGCGTCATTGTCGCAAACGGATATGACGGTCAAAACGCACAATATATTATAAATCAATTCAAACAAGCCGGTCTTCAGCCCGTTATTATTTCCGAACGATTAGGTTTTGTGCAAGGCTCTCAAAATGTAAAGTGGGAAGTGAATGATACTTTCTTAACAGGATCACCGCTTCTTTACGATGGGCTACTTCTTATTGGCGGAAATATTGATGATCATTTTCTTAACAAAGCAAGTTCATTTGTCGTAGAATCATATAATCACTTTAAGCCAATTGGTGCTTTCAAAAATGGAACTACTATTATTCAATCTTTAAACATCGAAGGAAAACCTGGTGTTATAACAGAACAAACCCCTACCTTACTTGCGAATGAATTTATTCAGGCAATGACAAAACAGCGATTTTGGGAAAGAGCCTATTAAAATACATGAGGAGGGTACATCATGTTCGTTACAGTGGAAAAAGATGTACACATTTTTGTTGAGGATATTAACCCAGGCCCTGGAAGTAAACCTGTCTTCTTCGTTCATGGCTGGCCTTTAAATCATCAAATGTACCAATATCAATTTAATATCTTACCACAACATGGTTTCCGCTGCATCGCCATGGATATACGAGGAAACGGACAGTCTGATAAACCATGGACTGGTTACACTTATGATCGTTTAGCTGATGATATCGCAATTATATTAGAAGCACTTCAAATAGAAAATGCTACGTTAGTTGGTTTCTCAGTCGGCGGTGCTCTTTCTATTCGATACATGTCACGATATAACGGTCGCCGTATTTCTAAACTTGCATTAATTGATGCCGTCTCCCCCTCTTTCGTAAAAAACCAACAATCCCCTTACGGCGTACCGAAAGAGCAAGCAGATGCCCTGATTGCTCAAATGTATGCGAATTTACCTAAATTTCTTAATGATGTATCTTTATCATTTTTTAATAGAAACTTAGGAGCTGCCACGTTAGAATGGTTTTCTTATCTCGGTATGCAGTCCGCTTCTTATGCTCTCATCAAAATTTTGCAAGCTGCTGCAAACGAAGACGTAACGAAGGACTTAAGTAAATTTAACGTCCCAACAAAAATATTCCACGGTGTTCACGACCAACTCATCCCTTACAAAAGTGCTGAGTTAACAAAAGAACGCATTAAAAACTCTGAGCTATATCCTCTTACAAATAGCGGTCATGGCTCTCCAATCGATCAAGCTGATGAATTGAATAAAGAACTTATTAAATTTATAAACTCATAACAAATTAACAATGCCTCCTCAACAAAAAAGAATTTGCCAAAATGGCAAATTCTTTTTTTAAAATTACCACACAACTTTATCGCAACTTATTTTTCTGAAATTTCAATATATATCTAGATAAAAAAACTCTTAGAA
>NZ_JBFPJI010000230.1:0-5376 GCF_040838205.1 Bacillus sp. S4 | reverse complement strand
ACATGATAGTGATTTATATAATATTACTATTTTTGGAGATGAACCACATCCAAACTACAATCGCATTATGCTCTCTCATGTTCTGCAGGGAAAAACAAATATGCAAGATATCATTATGAACGAATATAGTTGGTACGAAGAAAATGAAATAACTTTATATACAAACGAGAGAGTTCAAAGTATTGACCGAGAAGAAAAAGTCATTGTCACAGAAAAAAATCGTACTCTTACATATGACAAACTCATTATCGCAACAGGATCTAGTGCTTTTATATTACCTGTTGAAGGTTCCACCCTTCCCGGTGTGACTGGATTCCGAACAATTGAAGATACACAATTTATGATTAATACTGCTAAAGATAAGAAAAAGGCCGTTGTCATTGGTGGTGGATTACTTGGTTTAGAAGCCGCAAGAGGTCTTATTGACTTAGGAATGGACGTACATATTGTTCATTTAATGCCGAGCTTAATGGAGCAACAATTAGATGCCAAAGCTGCTTCTCTATTGCGTGAAGATTTAGAAGCGCAAGGCATGAAATTTCTAATGGAAAAGAAAACTGTGAAGATTCTTGGTACCGATCATGTTGAGGGTATTCAATTTGAAGATGGTGAAATTGTAAATTGTGATTTAATCGTAATGGCTGTCGGAATACGTCCAAATACTCAAATAGCAAAAGATGCTGACTTAATTGTAAATCGCGGCATTGTAGTCAACGACTATATGCAAACAAATGATGAATCCATTTATGCAGTTGGAGAATGTGCAGAACATGATGGTATCGCATATGGACTTGTTGCTCCTCTTTATGAACAAGGTGCAATATTAGCAAAACAAATAACGAATTTACAAACGGATGGATATACAGGCAGTATCGTCGGTACGCAATTAAAAGTTGCAGGTTGTGATTTATTCTCTGCTGGCCAAATTTATGAAGATGATATAACGAAAGCAATATCAATCTTTGATGAATGTAAACGTTCCTATAAAAAAGTATTAATTCGTGACAATAAAGTCGTTGGTATCGTTTTATATGGTGATACTGCTGATGGTACACGCCTCTTTAGCATGTTAAAGAAAGAAGAAGACATACAAGAATATACAGCCGCTTCCCTTCTTCACAAAGCTGGTGAAGGAAGTGAACTTAACGTAGCTACTATGAGTGCGGATGACACTATTTGCGGATGTAATGGTGTTACAAAAGGTACAATCGTTCATGCCATTTTAGAGCAAGAGTTAACTACTTTTGAAGAAGTTAAAGGATGTACGAAAGCTGCGGGGTCTTGTGGTAAATGTCGTCCGCTTGTTGAACAAATTTTATCTCATACACTTGGAGATGCTTTTGATGCCTCAACGCAATCTGCCGGTATGTGTGGATGTACAACTTTATCACGTGATGAAGTCGTAGCGGCAATTCACGAGAAATGTTTAAAATCTCCAAAAGAAGTACGAAATGTCCTTGGTTTTGCACATGAAGACGGCTGTTCGAAATGTCGCCCTGCTTTAAACTACTATTTACGTATGGCGATTCCAGAAGAATATGCAGATGATAAATCATCCCGTTACGTTAATGAAAGAATGAATGGTAACATCCAACATGATGGTACATTTTCTGTTATTCCACGTATGTACGGAGGCGTTACAACCGCAGATGATTTAATGAAGATTGCTGAGGTTGCGAAAAAATATGACGTCCCTCTCGTGAAAATTACAGGTGCGAGTCGAATCGGCTTATATGGTGTTAAGAAACAAGATTTACCTAACGTATGGGCTGACTTACATATGACTTCTGGATATGCGTACTCAAAATCGCTTCGTAATGTAAAATCATGTGTTGGTTCTCGTTTCTGTCGGTTCGGTACGAAAGATTCATTAGGACTTGGTATGCTCCTTGAACAATCATTAGAAATGGTAGATACACCTCATAAAATGAAGATGGGTGTAACGGGCTGTCCACGTAACTGTGCGGAAGTACTTACGAAAGATTTCGGTGTTGTGTGTGTTGAAAATGGATTCCAACTTTATATCGGCGGAAATGGTGGTACAGAAGTACGTGAAGCTGATTTTGTAATGATCGTCCCTACTGAAGATGATGTCCTTCGCATCGCAACAGCTTACATGCAATATTATCGTGAAACTGGTATTTATGGGGAACGTACTGCCTACTGGACAGAACGGTTAGGCTTCGATCACATAAAAGAAATACTACAGGATACAAGTATGGTCACGATGTTAAATGAGCGTTTCCAAACAGCGCGTAGCACATATAAAGAAGCTTGGGGACAGGCACTAGAAACGAAATCATTAAAAGCTATGTATGAAGTAGAAACTGTGAAATAAGGAGCTGTGAACCATATGTTACAAACGAAAGAGAAAATAAAAGTTATGCGTGCGGAAGACCTTCCTATTCAAATTGGTAAAGAAGTGCAAATGAAAGACATGTCTATCGCCCTATTTCGTCTTTCAAATGGCGATATTCGAGCTGTAGAAAATCGCTGCCCTCATAAAAATGGACCATTAGCAGAAGGAATTGTATCTGGGGAATTCGTCTTTTGTCCACTACATGATTGGAAAATTTCATTACTAACAGGTGAAGTTCAAAAACCGGATGACGGCTGTATTCAAACGTACGAAGTAGAAGTTATCGACGGAGATATTTATATATATATGTAATTTACAAAAGGAAGCCTCCTCTGGCTTCCTTATTAAATAAAAATAGACGAGGTGCGAATATGAACGGATATGTATATTTAGTTGGTGCAGGACCAGGTGATGAAGGACTTATTACTAAAAAAGCGATAGATTGCTTAAAGCGTGCAGATATTGTCTTATATGACCGCTTATTAAATCCTTCCTTTCTTAGTTATACAAAGCAAACTTGTGAACTTATTTATTGCGGCAAAATGCCGAAAAATCATACAATGCGACAAGAAATGATTAACGCCCACCTTCATCAATTTGCGAAAGAAGGAAAAATCGTTGTCCGCTTAAAAGGCGGAGATCCATCTATTTTCGGCAGAGTTGGTGAAGAAGCAGAAACTTTAGCGGCAGCAAACATTCCATACGAGATTGTGCCAGGTATTACAGCTAGCATCGCCGCTAGTATCTATGCAGGCATCCCCCTCACCCACCGTAACTACAGTAATAGCGTCACTTTACTAACTGGACATGCAAAAGGTCCTTTAACCGATCATGGAAAATATAATTCATCCCACAATAGCGACACAATCGCCTACTACATGGGTATAAAAAACTTACCTACCATTTGTGAAAACTTACTACAAGCAGGAAAAAAAGAAGATACACCCGTAGCAGTCATTGAATGGGGTACAACTGGAAAGCAACGCGTTGTCACAGGGACTCTAGCAACCATTGTTCATAACGTCAAAACCGAAAATATTTCTAACCCTTCCATGACGATTGTTGGTGATGTCGTTTCCTTACGTAACCAAATCGGTTGGAAAGAACATAAACCATTGCACGGCAAGAAAGTTTTATTTGCATCTGCAACAAATAAAGAAAGTTCAATAAAACAAATGTTACAAGAATCCGGTGCAGAAATATATCAAATCCCAACTTTCCAAAAGGAAGAATACACATTAACCTCTGAACAAATCAATGAAATTTTTAGTGTTGATCGCCTTGTATTTTGTTCAGCTGAGAGTGTAGAGATTTTGATGCAATCATGCAGTAAGCACCATAAAGATATTCGTTCCTTACAGGCAGAACTGCAATATATGAACCTTCCTGTTCAAGAAAAGCTTATGCAGTATGGATTGTTAAGTAAACCTGCAGCGTTTTCTTCTAATACAACTATTTATTTAGGCCGAAATATTAATCGAATTGCTTTCATTCAAGAAAAAATTGGTGCAGGCTCCTATATGATGACTCATGAGTATACAATCGATAATCGCTTCGATGAAATTCATTCCCGTATGCTTTCGGAATTCTCATGGGATAGCATTGTATTTGAAGGACGCGCTTCAATTGATACGTTTCTATCAGAAGTAAAGCGTCTTGGATTTATGCATGTTCTTACTCTTCCATTCTCGTATACAGACGTTCCAACTTTACACTATGCGAATAAAGTCGGGTTACATAACATTGATCATCAATTACAAGACATTATTATGAAGAAGGATATGGTGGCAAGATGAAAGGAATTGTATATGTTGGACACGGTAGTCGACTACAAGAAGGCAATGAACAATTCATTCACTTTATTCAATCAGTTATGACAGAGCGTAACGAAAGAATTCAAAAAATAGCTTTTCTTGAACTAACAACACCTACCATTCAAGATGCAGTTACAGAAACAATACTAGAGGGATCAACTGAAATAATGATAGTTCCTGTTTTATTATTTGCAGCAGCTCACTATAAACGTGATATTCCTTTTGAGATAGAGCAAATGCAAAAGAAATATCCACATATAAATTTTTCAGTTGCACCACCTTTTAGTACGCATCCACATATGGTTGAACTTGTAGTTAAAAGAATACGTGAAACAATGCCAATGCAAGACAGTAGAATTATACTCGTCGGTCGAGGTAGTAGTGACCCTCAGCCGATATATGAATTACAACAAATTGGAGCAGCTGCCGGACGAAAACTCGGTATGCCAGTATCTTGTTCCTTTTTAACAAAAGGAACTCCCTCTTTTACTGCTGAGCTCAAAAATATAACACAGGCTGCGTCACATGTATATGTCATGCCGTACCTTCTCTTTACCGGATTATTGCTTCAAAAAATTAAATTACATACAAAAAAGTATGATCACGTTACAACTTGCAACTGCCTTCAGTTTGATACATACATGAAGTTAACATTATTAGAACGAATGGAGGAATGTGTGTATGTATAACCTGTACCCTCTTATGTTTAATCTAAATCAAAAAGTGGTCGTTATCATTGGTGGTGGTAAAATTGCATATCGAAAAGCGTCTGGATTAAAGGATACAGGCGCTTTTGTCACGGTTGTCAGCCCGGAAATTTGCGAGGAAATGAAGGAGCTTCCTTATGTTACATGGAAGCAAAAAACTTTTACTAATGATGATATTAAAGATGCCCATCTTATTTATGCCGCAACAAATCAACATACTGTAAATATGATGGTCAAGCAAGCTGCTCATGATTTCCAATGGGTTAACGTTGTAAGTGATGGTACAGCATCATCATTTCACACACCTGGTGTCATACGAAATGATGAATTTGTTGTCAGTATTTCAACTTCAGGTAAAGATCCATCGTTTACAAAGCGTATGAAACAAGAATTATCATCTGTCCTTCCTAAACTTATAAAAAAGCTTTCTCGTACTCACAAATTGTAATCTATCTCTTGGCTAATATATTAATTACCTTTGGACAAACGTTCTTTG
>NZ_JBFPJI010000229.1:0-5387 GCF_040838205.1 Bacillus sp. S4 | reverse complement strand
GAGGTAAGTAAAGAATTCTTACAATTATTAGAGAAAAAAGCATCTAGCGGAGTAGATGTAAAATTGTCAGTAGACCGCATTGGCGGATATAAGCTTAAGAAAAAGATAATTAATCAATTAAAAGAAAAAGGCGTGAAGTTTACATTTAGTAAAAAACTTAAATTAAAAAACTTATTTTATTCTTTACATCAACGTAATCATAGACGCATTGTTACTATAGATGGGAAAGTTTCGTACATTGGTGGCTTCAATATCGGAAAGGAATATCTTGGGCAGGATCCTAAATTTGGTCCGTGGCGTGATTATCATGTACGCATCGAAGGGAATGGAGCTACTGATATGGAACGGAAGTTTGCGGAAGATTGGCAAGAAGATACGGGAGAGAAATTCCTTATACATCAAGAGTTACCGGTACAAGGAAATGTAAAATATCAATATATATTTTCGAATGGAAAAGGCTTATGGCGGAAGTACGGGGCACTATTAAAGAAGGCAAAACACTCCTTAATTATTGCTACACCATATTTTGTACCGAGTAAAGAAATGGTAAAAGGACTGAAAGATGCATTAAATCGTGGTGTCCGTGTGAAAATTCTCGTTCCCTTTAAAAGCGATGCCGTATTGTTAAAACAAGCTGCCTATCCTCATTTGAAAGATATGTTAGATGCTGGGGCGGAGATTTATCAATATCGAAACGGATTTTTTCATGGGAAAGTGACAATCATTGATGAGGAAATCGTCGATATTGGTACAGCGAATTTTGATAATAGAAGCTTTTATTTAAATAACGAATCAAACTGTGTCATATATGATAAGACAGTCGTTGCTGATGTCTGGAATCGACTAAAAGAAGACTTTCATAAGTCAAAACGATTTTCAGAAGAAGATTTTGAGAAAATTAGTCGCTGGGATTGGTTTCTAGGAAGAATAGCGAATGGTATCGCATCATATTTATAGTATATAGATGGAAAATAGGAAGGGAGGCGCTTTAATGGATTGTATGAAAGAATTGATGACATATAGTTACACACTTATATATAAAGTTGGAGAGTACACGGGCAAGGTTCGAGATGAAGAATTAAAGGACATTTTAAAGCATCATTTACCGTATATGTTACAAGCATATAATGAACAAGTAAATTTTCAAGAAGGAGAAAATGTACAGCATATAACTTGTAAACAAATGTGGCCGGAATTTACAGAAATGGATAGGGAAACAGATAATGAATATACAGGGGATATGGGGATTGCTATTTGTTATATTACACATTTGAAACGATTGGCATTAAAGTTTGCTCAAGTGGCAGTAGAAGTTGCGAACCCGGAGTTTCGTTCTTTTCTGGAAAATTGTTTTGTGAAAATGAATCGTTACGCATATAATGTTTGGCAATATGTTGTGAAGAAGGAATATAAGATTAAACATGTATATGAAAATGAAAAATTCGCGTGAAAAGCTAAGGTGGAATGAAAGGCGCCTTAGTTTTTTTATGTCTAATTAGAGGGGGGATTAAAGATTGGTTATGTTATCCGAAAATTTACAAAAGTTTACTGTATCTTTACTATTTTTAAATCTTTCCTTTAAAAATAAAGAGTAATATGGGATTGTACATATTCTATCAAAGGGAGGAAACGCAAATGAACAAATGGGTTAAGTCATTAACTGCTATGGCACTTGCAAGTTCTTTATTAATGGTAGGTTGTAGTAAAGATGAGGATAAAAAGAAAGAGGATGACACAACAACAAAGCAAGATGAAAAGAAAGATAAAGAAACAAGCGGAACAGACAAGTCTTCAGATTCGAAAGAAAAGAAATAAATGGATAATAGAGCTTCCTCACATATATGAGGGAGCTTTTTTGTTGCGTATTTGTAAGTTTTGCGGAAAAATAGAGAGAAAGAATTGAAAAGGAGAAAGTAAATGAAAGTATGTATATTAGGAGCGACAGGTAGAGTAGGGTCACACATTATGAAATTGGCATTACATGATTCATATGAAGTGACGGTATTAGTTCGTGATTTGAGTAAAGTAGAAATAGAGCATGAAAGGTTACATATTATAGAGGGAAATGTGTTAAACGGAAATGATATAAAGGAAGCGATTAAAGGATGTGATATTGTAATTAGTGCTCTTGGAACTGATCGGAATGGGACGTTAGAGAAGAGTTTACCGATTATTATAAAGCAAATGGAAGAAGAGGGCATAAAGAAAATTGTTACAATAGGAACTGCTGGTATTTTACAAGCGCGAACAAACCCAAGTATATATCGTTTCCAATCAAAAGAATCGAAAAGAAAAATGACAACAGCTGCGGAAGATCACTTAGCTGCTTATAAAGCACTACATAACAGTAATTTATGTTGGACTGTTGTTTGTCCGACGCATTTAATAGATGGTGATGTAACAGGTGTATATCGAACTGAAAAAGATATGTTGCCAACAGATGGATCGAAAATCACAGTTGGTGATACAGCTCATTTTGCATGGAGTTTACGTAATAAAAGCTTATACGAGAAAAGCCGAGTAGGTATTTCATATTAAAAAACCATCCCAAAATAGGGATGGCTAAAAAATGATATAGCATACAAAGATGATAATCATAATGATTTGGAGAATGGCTTTGGCTACTGTACTACTTAAAAAACCGACTACAGTTGCAATTCCGACTAAAAGGGCGTCTTTTGGCGCCTTTTTATGCATTAGTTCCGTAATAAATACAGATAAGAACGGTATGATAATAAGCCCGAATGGTGGGAAGAAGAACGATCCGACAATGATAGAAACCATACCAACACGTTCGCCCGATTTTGTACTTCCGTATTTTTTTAGGAAGTATCCATTTGCAATAAAGTCAGCAACGAAAATGAAGAGTGTAAAAATGACTTGAATAATCCAAAAAGATGTCGTTAACTCTCCGCCATTTATTCCAAAATGATAAATGAAATAGCCAGCCCATACGGCAAGGATGCCAGGAATAATGGGGTAAATAAAGGCAAGAAATGAAACAATGAAACAAGCAATGATACAAATTGTTAGTAAAACAGTCACTTTATAACTCCTTTGTAGTATCTAATTTATGTACAGCAATCTTTTTAATTTGATGCCCATCAAGTTCTAATGCTTTAAATTGAAAACCATCATATTCAACTGAATAGCCAGCCTCAATATTTAAATCAATTGATTGAGAGAGAAGCCAACCACCAATTGTATCTAAATCACTTTCATCGATATGTAGGCCAAACATATCATTTACTTCAGAAATGAGTACTTTCCCATCTAAAACAGTAAGCTTAGGAGTACGCTTTTCAATCATTGGTGATTCGTCTGCGTCAAATTCATCTTGAATTTCTCCGATAATTTCTTCAAGAATATCCTCCATCGTTAAAAGGCCAGCAGTTCCACCGTATTCATCCATAACAATCGCCATTTGTACGCGGTTCTTTTGGAGGTGTATTAACGTTTTACGAATGGGAACTGTTTCAAATACAGTTAAAACAGGATGTATGTAAGCATCAAGTGGTTTGTAAATGCCTTTTGTTTGATTATGAAAAATCTCTTTCGTATTTATCATTCCGATAATATCATCTTTATCCTTTTCAATAATAGGATAACGTGTATACTTTTCAGTTGCAACGATTTTCATATTTTCTTCTAACGTATTTTCAGTAGATAAACAAACCATTTCAGTTCTAGGTACCATAATTTCTTTAGCAACACGATCATCAAATTCAAAAATATTATTTACATATTTATATTCGGTTTGATTAATTTCGCCGCTTTTATAGCTTTCACCTAAAATGAGTCGTAGTTCTTCTTCGGAATGAGCAAGTTCATTTTCTTTTGCAGGTTCTAAACCTAATAATTTAGTGAAAAATACAGCTGAACTATTCAGTAACCAAATGAATGGATACATAATTTTATCAAACAAAATAAGCGGTTTTGCAAATTTTAATGTGATTGCTTCAGCTTTTTGGATTGCGAAAGACTTAGGAACTAACTCGCCTAATACAACATGGAAAAAAGTAATCACACTAAAAGCAATAATAAAGGATAGCGTGTTAGCCATTGTTCCAGTAATATTGATTCTTTCAAATAGTGGTCGCAATAAATGCTCTACAGTTGGTTCACCAAGCCAACCAAGTCCTAAAGATGTGATAGTAATACCGAGCTGACAAGCAGATAAATAAACATCTAAATTAGATAAGACGCTTCTTGCAGCTAATGCTTGTTTATTACCTTCATTAGCAAGCTGGTCAATTCGACTTTTTCGTACTTTTACGACAGCGAATTCTGAAGCAACGAAAAAACCAGAAATAAGGATAAGTATAAAGATGAGAAAAATATTTAATATGTCCAAGTGTGTTCTTTACTCCTACTTTGGAATAAAGATGTCACCTCCTGCAATTATGTTATACTTTTATAATAAATCCAAATGAAAAGATTAGTCAAAGAAAATGGGTAAATAATGGTAGGTTTTAATAGTAGTTTTTTAATTTGCTGTTATTTTGTCCTCTATATAATAGGAATAACCGTCTACTTTTAATTTAAGTAGACGGTTATTCTATGTTATGGTTTCGAAATACTTCTAGTTAAAGTATACGTGTTCTGTTTAGGGTAGTTTGTTGTCCATAAAGCTTGGAGAAACGATAAGATGCTATATGGAATATAAAGTAGTAATAAACCAATCGTGACAACTATAGGTGCGCTTCCGCCAAATTGGACGATAAATTGTAATAGTCCGTTTGTATGAAAAATACATTCCATAAAAACGAATGAAAGAATAATGGAACTCAAAATAGATTTATGATTAGAAGTAAGCGCAATAAATAACGTATCAACAAGGAAAGATGAATTTTTTATTTCGTATTCATTAGTAATATTTAAGAACGGTAGCCATTTTTTAATTGCTTGCATAACGATTATCATAGAAGTGCTACATACGATGATAAAAGAGGAGAAGAAAGGAAACTTTATGAATTTCGCGATATAGAGAAGTGATAATAGGACTAAACATTGTAATATCACAGTGCCAAAAGAATACGGTATCCAGCGAAATAAAGAACTACACTTTTTTAATGAGTTTGGTGCTTTTAAAAATAGATGGCCAATTCCTAGACTTATAAAGAAACCGATTACAAGAGTGAATGTGAAACGAACGATCGATAAAAAATATATTTCCCATATGTAGGGGAACAGTGGTGACGAATGGTTAGAGGTATGTATTATATTTTGTGTATGTATAAGCTGATTTGCTGAGAAAAGGATAGGTTCATGCATCCAATCAATTGTTGGAATTGAAATGGAAGAAGACTGCACTAAATTATGGAAAATGCTTACAAATCCAGTTAAGTAGGAATAATTATGTGTAATGAATAATGCTGGAAGAGGAC
>NZ_JBFPJI010000228.1:0-5404 GCF_040838205.1 Bacillus sp. S4 | reverse complement strand
ACATAATACAAAGCTGTAAAACTCCTACTGATTAAAGTTTCACTTTATTTTTCTTAGTGCTCCGCATTCCATTCACTTAAATACGTTGCATATTCTAATTCATCTGGATCATCATATAACATAGAAATAAACTCTAATTTATTTCCATCACAATCCAGAAAATATACGCTTGCAGCTGGCATCCACCTTTGGACAATTGGCTCTTGATTTCCTTTACCCTGACTTCCTACCACCTCTATTTCACGATTCTCTAACCACAATTTAGAAATCTTTAAAAACTCTAAATCTACACGAAAAGCGAAGTGTTTCGTCTCAAAATCTTCATTCGTATGTACTTCCCATAATCCGAGCATTTGTTTTTTATTTTCTCCTATCCAAAAGAACACAACTCGTCTTTTCGATAGTTTTTTTGCTAATACTAAACCTAACTTATTTTGATAGAAATCTATCGCCTTTTCTAAATTTCTAACATGTAAATGCGTTTCGTATATGCTCTGTATCATTCTACTTGTTCCTTTCTTTGTTGGCTGAGTAGTTACTGTAATTCTATATTTGAAGTATGTATAACCGTTGTAATGTATCTCCATTTCCAATATACCTATTTACTATTCTATCGAAATTGAAATATGATATATCCAACTGAGGTAGTAAATTCAAATAAAATTTCTACTACTTTTGTAGGTGGCATCTCCAATACATTCAGATGAAATCATGTTAAATAATAAAAAAACGCTATTCTTTTAGTAAGAATAGCGTTTTTTACTCTTGGGGATAGTTAATATTTTTAAACGCCCCCTATACAACAAACCATCCAACTCAAACGAATTGGATGGCTCTATACCACAAAGAAAATCTGTTATTTGATTACTTCAATTTCCCCTCAAAAACAATTTTTCTACCACACGGTTCAACTTCTGTTTTCCCGTCTTTCTTCACTTCATGAAAGATTGGCTCTTCCATGCGACGAGACGGTGCATATCCTTCTTGTTCCATACGTGCTAAACAGTCTGTAATTGTTTCGTTTTCTAGTACTTCAAATTTCTTTTTATTAGGTTGTTTTGTCATGCCCTAACCTACTTTCTATTTTTCTTGATGCGAATTGATTCTTCATGTAAATAATATATAACATTGCGAGAATACCCATTATAATCATAACCGCAATAAAAAAGCTTGTATACTGTATTTTTTCTATAAATACGCCTCCTAATACAGGGCCCATAATACTTCCTATACTAAAGGCGATTCCGGATAATATATTACCTGCTGGTAGTAAGTGCCTCGGTAATAAATCTGTCATAAATCCAAGACCTAATGAGAAGCACGAGCCAATGACCATACCAGCTAAAAGCATACAGGCAAAGACGATCCAGTAATATTGATCAAATACTGCTGCAAGTAGGAAAATGCCAGTACTTACGCTGAACATCCACGTTAAAATACGATCTCTTCCGTATTTATCACTTAACATACCGAGCGGGATTTGTGTAATAATACCTCCAACTGCGAATGCTGGTAATAAGAAGGAAACTTCCGCTACAGACCATCCTTTGCGAAGTGCGTATACTGGCAAATTACTATTTAACATCGCTTCAAGTACACCGTATGCAAGCGGACCAATTAACGCAATCCACGCTAATCCAACGACTTGTTTATAACGAGAAAAGGATGATTCACTTTCAGCTTTCGCCTCATCTTGTGCTGGAAATGCATTTTTCGTTGGTAGTAGTAAAAGCCAACCTATTAAGCAAAGTATAGTAGATACGATAAATGGTGTTGCAAGACCGTACTGAACAGTGCTTGCTAAATACGGACCAACTGCGAAACCAATTCCGAAGAATACACCGTATATCGATACTTGTCTACCTATTTTACTAGGATCTGACGTTGTCGTAATCCATGTTTGCGTTCCGACATGGAGCATATGATCTCCAACACCAACTAGGAACCTAAGAATAAACCATACCCAAAATGAAAAAGTTTGTGTAAAAAAGAATAATGAAATAATAACGAGAAACCCACCAATTACGATAATTGGTTTCATTCCAAACTTTTGCATCGGTTTTTCAAGAAACGGTGAAATAAATAATATCCCGATGTATAATGCCGTTGCATGAATACCGTTAATACTTGAACTAACCCCTTCTTGTTCAAAAATCATTGCAATGGCAGGTAAGAGCATACCTTGTGATAAACCTGAGATTGCCACAATCCCAACCATAATCCAAAAAGTAAAACGCATCGACATCCTTTTCCCTCTCTTTCTCACGCTTTCCACTTTTCATTATAAACGGTTTCTTTACATGCGTGTACGAATATCGGCAATAAAAAAGAAGCTAAAAGAATCAACCTTTTAGCTTCTTATCCTTCCCAAACTTGTGCTTTCACATGGTAATGAAAATGTTTAAAATATGGATTTTCATAAAATGATGGTCCATATAAGTAGTAATGTGCATGGGCGATTGGTACTTGCTGCACTTGCATATACATCGGATCAATAATAATTTTTATATATTGATGATCATTATATGGCGAATGATACATTAAAAATGGATTATGCATTGACTCTCTCCCCTTATACATACAAATGCTATAGTATATGCAAGTTTTATATTTTGGGAATTATTTATTGTCTAACCAATCCTCTACATGCTGTATAAACACATCTAAACAATCAATAAACGGTGAATGCCCGCAGTCTTCTAACACCTTCAACTCCGCATTTGGCAAATGTTTCGCTAATTCCTCACCAACTACTTGTGGTACGACATAATCGCGGTCACCTTGTATGACGAGTGTTGGGGCTTGAATACGGTGAATATGTCCATTTCCTCGTACAACACCATTATGTTCATCTGAAATATTAAATGTAACTAATGAATAGTTCACATCAACGAAATTGCGCTGCGTTAACATATCATCTAAATACTTTTCATAACGATCCGGTTCAGGTTGATTATGTGTATATATTAATAGATTCCATACTGTACGGTAATATACTTTATTCATATTTTTTATTGCATCTAGTACGGGGGCAATTTGCACTGGATCTTGCCCAATTTCTTCTTTCGTTTTTAATAAACTCGATACGATTGGTTGCCCGTTAATATCTTTTTTAAATATCGGGTACCCTTTCATTCCAACCGATTCTACTAATATTAGTTTTTCTACAAAAGTTGGGTGGCTCGCTGTAAACTCCATCGCAACACCGCCGCCCATTGACCATCCCATTAATGAAAATTTCTTTACATTTAATTTATCTATAAAAAGTTTCACATCTTCCGTAAAGTCTTGCAAAGAATCTATCGGCTTATTATACGTTGATTGTCCAAATCCTCTTAAATCAATTGCGTAAATATGATATTGATTTTGTAGTTTCTCAATAACTAAATCAAAGTGTTGTGACGATGTCATATTTCCATGAATGAGCACGAGTATTTCTTCATTTTGCCTTCCAACTTCTTGATATGCAATCGTTTCTCCGTTCGATAGTGAAACATACTCCATTGTTGCAGGCTTAATCATCACAAGTTCCCCCATTCTTTTAATAGAAAGAAAATTCTTTACTTAATTAAAGAATACCACACAGAATGTATGTTCTCAATATAAAATCTATACGAAATTTCCACATAAAACTGCATGTCTATTACTAGACAGTTATTATAAAAAAGTATATAGTTAGCTAGGTAACTAATTTGAAAGGATCCAAATACATGGACGAAAAACAACATTTTTTCCACATTGTCAGTCAAACTTCTCGTAAGTTTACGAAGAAATTTAATGAACGTGTATCTCCAACAGGATTATTTAGTGCGCAATGGGCTGTTATTTTCCGCATTAATCAAACTGGATCTTGTACTCAAACAGAATTATGTCAGTATTTAAATGTTGAATCACCAACGATGACCCGCACGTTAACACGTATGGAAACGATGGGCTGGATTATTCGTACGGAAGGAAAAGATCGCCGTGAGAAGCTCATTTCCTTATCGGAAACAGCAATAGAAATGATTCCAGTATGGCAAGAAGAAGTTGATTCCTTTGAAGAAAAGACGCTAGAAGGTATTAAAGAAGAAGACTTACATGAAGCTTTTCAATTGTTACAACAAATTATCAAAAATTTAGATCATTAATATGGAGGGATGACGATGCAAAGTGAAAAACTTTGGACGAAGGATTTCCTCGGAACTTGTTTTAGTAGTCTGTTTCTCTTTTTAACATTTTACATGCTTATGACTACTCTGCCTGTCTATGTTATAGACAGCCTAAAAGGAAAACCTGAGGAAATTGGTTTAGTTGCAACTGTTTTTCTTATTTCATCTGTTTTATGTAGACCATTCACAGGAAAATGGCTCGATGATTTAGGAAGAAAGAAAATATTATTCATTTCACTTTCACTATTTTTAGCCGCTACTGTTATGTATTTCGGTACGCAAAGTTTATTTTTATTACTTGCCCTTCGCTTCTTACATGGTATTGGATTCGGAATGGCAACAACAGCAACTGGAACAATTGTAACTGATGTAGCACCAGCTCATAGACGCGGTGAAGCACTTGCTTATTACGGCGTATTTATGAGTCTACCGATGGTAATTGGTCCTTTTTTAGGTTTAACAATTATTTCCCATTTTTCATTTACTGTACTATTTATCGTTTGTTCAGTATTTTCATTACTCGCATTTTTATTAGGATTACTAGTCGATATTCCACATGAAAAACCAGTAAGTAAACAAACACGAGAAAAAATGAAATGGAAAGACTTAATTGAACCATCTTCTATTCCAATCGCTCTAACAGGATTTGTTTTAGCCTTTTCTTATAGTGGCATTTTATCCTTTATTCCTATTTATGCGAAAGAACTCGGTTTAAGTGAAATTGCAAGTTACTTCTTTATTTTATACGCACTTGTTGTGGTCATTTCTCGTCCATTCACAGGAAAAATCTTTGATCGTTTCGGTGAAAATGTACTTATTTATCCAGCTATCATTATTTTCACAATTGGGATGTTCATTTTAAGCCAAGCGCAAACTTCATTTTGGTTCCTTGGCTCAGGTATGTTAATCGGTTTAGGATACGGAACATTAATTCCAAGTTTCCAAACGATTGCAATTTCTGCCGCTCCAAACCATCGACGTGGTTCTGCGACAGCTACTTACTTCTCGTTCTTTGATAGCGGCATTGGCTTTGGTTCTTTCATTTTAGGTATAGTCGCTGCCAAATCAAGTTATCATAATATGTATTTTATTGCAGCTATTATCGTTGCGTTCACTTTACTTCTTTATTATGGATTACACGGACGAAAACAAAAATTCAAGAAACAAAGTACAGATGGACAAATCTCTGCTTAACGTTCATAAGGAAAGTAAACTTACCCGTTTACTTTCCTTATTTTGTATTTCTTTTAAGA
>NZ_JBFPJI010000227.1:0-5406 GCF_040838205.1 Bacillus sp. S4 | reverse complement strand
GCTATATTCCATTTCAAATACTTTACTAAAGTTGCGTATAGATGTTTTACCATTTGGTAAGATATGACGGATATGAGTAAACCGCTGCAAAAAGCGATGAACACATTATAAACATCGGAATAACTGATTTGATGAAACCCTTTAAAAAATCCTAACCCTATTAATAAAATAGGTGAAATGATTAATAGTGGAGTGGCAATGATAAGTGCCAGAAGAATCGGTAATAAAAAGAGTAGTACGAAAAAGGCGATAATGATACATGTAAAGTTTAAAACACTTAAGCTCATAACAGAAAATAGTGCGGTGATCATATTTTTGAAGCTGCGTTTATTGTCAGCATTGCTTATTGCATATGAAACATTAAGTTCTTTAGCGATAGTTTTAGGGTTTCCTAGTTTTTTAGAAATTTCTTCTTCAGATTTACCATCCTGTTTACCACTAATAAAATGAGTTTCGTATTCCGAGATAATATCTTTTTTTTCTACATTAGGCATATTCCGCAGGGAAGAACTAAGTTGTTCCAAAAATTCACTTTTGTTCATAACAATCACTTTCCTTTATAAAATGATGAATTACAGCTGAGAATCTTATCTTTTTTATAAACAAACGGCATAATCTTTCTCTATCTTTTGAAAGGGGGGGATACTAATCATAAAGCGTATTCCAATTACTGGGCATTCCAATATTTACAAATATATCATTTAGTAGTGTTCTTTGCAAGGTACTGTAATCTTATTAATACTGTGATTAGATGGAAGTTTTTTGTGCATTTTTAGAGGCGATATAAAAATGTTATTTTAGGATAAATAAAAGGTTGAAAGCGCATTCCCGAATAATTGTCAAAATACTGTCAAATTCATATCGTTGGAAAAATAATGCATTTGTACTATAATGATAAACAAGATATATTACACTATGTTAATTAATGTGGTGAAGTATATAAAGTAAAAATCTTTATTACACACATTATGAAATAAAGGGATGATTAGTTTGAGTACAGGTGTAAAAGCAAACGACGTGAAAACAAAAACAAGAGGAGCAGATCTTGTTGTTGATTGTTTAATTAAACAAGGTGTTACACATGTTTTCGGTATTCCAGGAGCGAAGATTGACTCTGTATTTGATGTACTGCAAGAAAGAGGACCAGAGTTAATTGTTTGTCGTCATGAACAAAACGCAGCATTTATGGCAGCTGCTATTGGTAGATTAACAGGGAAACCGGGTGTATGTCTTGTAACTTCAGGACCAGGAACATCAAATTTAGCGACAGGTCTTGTTACTGCGAATGCGGAGAGTGATCCCGTTGTTGCTTTAGCTGGTGCAGTTCCGCGTACTGATCGATTAAAACGTACGCATCAATCTATGGATAATGCTGCACTATTCGAACCAATCACAAAATATAGCGTAGAAGTAGAGCATCCTGATAATGTGCCAGAAGCACTATCAAATGCATTTCGAAGTGCGACTTCCACAAATCCAGGAGCTACTTTAGTAAGTCTTCCGCAAGACGTTATGACTGCGGAAACGACTGTAGGGTCTATTGGTGCGCTTTCTAAGCCACAGCTTGGAATCGCTCCCACACATGAAATTACATATGTAGTAGAAAAAATAAAATCAGCGAAATTACCAGTTATTTTACTCGGCATGAGAGCGAGCACAAATGAAGTGACGAAAGCGGTTCGTGAATTAATTGCTGATACAGAACTGCCTGTTGTTGAAACATATCAAGCAGCTGGCGCGATTTCACGTGAGTTAGAAGATCATTTCTTCGGCCGCGTTGGATTATTCCGTAACCAACCAGGTGATATTTTACTAGAAGAAGCGGATCTTGTTATTTCTATCGGTTATGATCCAATTGAGTATGATCCGAAATTCTGGAATAAACTTGGGGACAGAACGATTATTCATCTTGATGACCACCAAGCGGATATCGATCATGATTACCAACCAGAGCGTGAATTAATTGGCGATATCGCTTTAACTGTAAATAGCATCGCAGAGAAATTACCGAAACTTGTATTAAATAAGAAATCAGAAGCAGTTTTAGAACGATTACGCTCGAAATTATCAGAGCAAGCAGAAGTTCCAAACCGTGCTTCAGAAGGTGTTACGCATCCACTTCAAGTCATTCGTACACTTCGTTCTTTAATTAGTGACGATACAACCGTTACATGTGACATCGGTTCCCATTCTATTTGGATGGCGAGATGTTTCCGTTCTTATGAGCCACGTAGATTATTATTTAGTAACGGTATGCAAACGTTAGGTGTTGCACTTCCTTGGGCAATTGCCGCTACTTTAGTAGAACCGGGTAAAAAAGTAGTCTCAGTGTCAGGTGACGGTGGTTTCTTATTCTCTTCGATGGAGTTAGAAACAGCGGTACGTTTAAATGCACCGGTTGTACATCTCGTTTGGAGAGACGGTACATATGATATGGTTGCGTTCCAACAAATGATGAAATACGGTAGAACATCAGCTACAGAGTTTGGTGATGTTGATCTTGTGAAATATGCAGAAAGTTTCGGTGCAATAGGTCTTCGTGTTAATACACCAGACGAATTAGAAGGTGTATTGAGAGAAGCGTTAGAAGCAGAAGGCCCTGTCATTGTTGATATTCCAATCGATTACCGTGACAACATTAAGTTAAGTGAAAAACTATTACCAAACCAATTAAACTAATGGGGGCATGAGTGAGATGACTGTTGCGCAATTAATTGATATTGATGCAAAAAGAACGAAAATGAGTAATGAAGTATATCAAACATCTACAATGCTTGCGCTATTAGATGGTATATATGATGGTGTTATTAATTTTGAGGAACTGAAAGAACGTGGTGATTTTGGCATCGGCACATTTGATCAATTAGATGGTGAAATGATTGCGTTTGATAATGAGTTTTACCATTTACGTTCAGATGGTTCAGCGGAAAAAGTAGAACCGGAAGAAACAACACCTTTTGCGACTGTAACGTTTTTTGAAAAAGAAATGAGTTATACGATAGAGCGTCCGATGAATCGTGAAGAAGTGGAAGCATTATTACATGAGTTAATGCCAAGTAAAAACTTATTTTATGGTATTCGAATGGACGGTACGTTCCGTGAAGTTAGAACGAGAACTGTCCCAAGACAAGAAAAACCGTATACGCCGCTCGTTGAAGTGACGAAATCACAACCGATTTTTTCGTTTAAAGATACGGATGGAACGATGGCTGGATTTTGGACACCGGATTACGCGCAAGGTATTGGTGTAGCAGGTTTCCACTTACATTACATTGATGATGAAAGAAGCGGGGGCGGACATGTTTTCGACTATGTTGTAGAAAACTGTACGATCCAAATTTGTCAAAAAGCCCATATGCATTTAGCACTTCCTGAAACAGCTGATTTTATGGCGGCTGAATTATCAAGAGAAAACTTAGAGAATGATATTGCTACCGCGGAAGGTACGGAGTAAAAAGGAATCGAAATTATGTATTCTCTATATAAAGAACCGAAGTCTTGTTCAGGCTTCGGTTTTTATCATTGGTTCGTAATCCTCTCGTGAAATTCCCCTATCCAATTTCACCGCAGGCCTCATTATGTGTAATTTGTAAAATGAAAACTCAATTTTGAAGCAAAAGAAATATAAATTTCTCTCCAAACATATACATCAAAAGGATAGGGGGGATATGATGGAAAACTCCATTACTATTAGTTTATGCATGATTGTAAAAGATGAAGAACAGACTATATCAAAATGCTTAGAGTCGGTCAAAAGTGTTGTGGATGAAATTATTATTGTAGATACAGGTTCAACAGATGCTACAAAAGAGATTGTGAAGAAGTACGATGCGAAAGTTTATGATTTTCAGTGGATTGAAGATTTTTCAGCGGCACGAAATTTTGCATTTTCTAAAGCTACAAAAGAATATATTCTTTGGCTAGACGCAGATGACATAATAGGTACGGATGATGGAAAGAAATTGCTACAGTTAAAACGTACGTTAGATCGTAGTACGGATGCAGTATCTATGAAATATTATTTAACTTTTGATATAGAAGGAAATCCAACACATTCTTTAAGGAGATATCGATTAGTCAACAGAAGTAAAAATTTTCAATGGTATGGATTTGTTCATGAATATTTAGAGGTGTATGGAAATCTTATAAATAGTGATGTAGGGGTAAGTCATAAAAAAGAAAAAGCATATACTAATCGTAATTTGAAAATATATGAAAAACATCTTGAGAGTGGAAAAGAGTTTAGCCCCCGCGATGTGTACTATTATGCAAATGAATGTAAGGATCACGGATTATATGATAAGGCTGTTAAGTGGTATTCAAGGTTTTTAGATGAAGAAAAGGGTTGGGTTGAAGATAATATTCAAGCTTGTTTAAAAAGAGCCGAATGTTATTTTGAATTGGGGGACTTAAAAAAATCTATCCATTCTTGTTTACAATCATTTATGTATGACACACCTAGAGGAGAACTTTGTTGCCACTTAGGACGTGTATTTTTGCAACAAAGTGAATATGCCAAAGCAATATATTGGTACCATGCAGCAATTGACGGACCGCGATCAAAGGATTCTCCATTTGTCCGGGAAGAGTGTCATACATGGTTGCCGCATATTCAACTATGTATTTGTTATGATCGAATAAAAGAATATGAAAAGGCAATTTATCACAACGAACAAGCTGCACAGTTCATACCTAATAATCCGAGTATTGAATATAATAGAAAATATTTTGATGGTTTATTTAAAAAATAGTATTTAATAATACTAGATAATTATTTCGGTTGCTGAGAGGAGTCTGATTCATGCTCACAAGTATAATTATATTAACTCATAATCAATTACAATACACAAAAGAATGCATCCAAAGTATTAGAACTTATACAGTGGAACAAGAGTATGAGTTAATAGTTGTGGACAATGCATCAACAGATGGTACTGTAGAATGGTTACAAAAACAATCGGATATTATACTAGTGGAAAATGCAGAAAATATGGGTTTTCCAAAGGGATGCAACCAGGGAATTAAAAAGGCAAAAGGTGATAATATTCTATTATTAAATAATGATGTGGTCGTAACTAAAAATTGGTTAAGAAACTTAATTCGGTGTTTGTATGAAAACGAAGATACTGGAGCTGTAGGACCCGTCACTAATAATGCTGCTTACTATACTGCTATACAAACCTTTTATAAGGATATTCAAGGGATGCAGAATTTTGCAACTTTATATAATCAAAGTGATAAAAATAAGTGGGAAGAACGTATGAAATTAATAGGATTTTGTATGCTTATAAAAAAATCAGTGTTAGATGAAGTTGGAGTATTAGATGAACGATTTACACCAGGGAATTATGAAGATGATGATTTGTCGTTAAGAATTTTTGAAAAGGGATATAAATTGTATTTATG
>NZ_JBFPJI010000226.1:0-5440 GCF_040838205.1 Bacillus sp. S4 | reverse complement strand
TTATTACATATACCCTTTCGCTCTTTCCCTTGAAAAAACGATCTATATTCATTCAAAATAACTTTTTTCACGTCAAAGTAAAAAAGGGAGAGTAGCTCTTATTCCACAGCTACTCTCCCTTTCAATTATATTAAAACAAATGAATGTTTTCTTTTTTGCAAGCTTCACGTAAATCGTCAGGCCATACAGAAGATTGAACTTCACCGATATGTGCTTTACGTAAGAAGTACATACACATTCTTGATTGGCCGATGCCACCACCAATTGTTAATGGTAGTACGTCTTCTAAAATACCTTTATGGAAATCATACTCACGTTTGAAGTCTTCACCAGTTTTCGTTAATTGCTCATCAAGTGCTTTACTATCAACACGAATTCCCATTGATGATAATTCGAATGAAGCTTGTAGTACTGGGTGCCAGAATAAAATGTCACCGTTTAATTTCCAATCATCATAATCGGATGCGCGTCCATCATGCTTTTCACCTGAACGGAGTGCATCACCAATTCCAATAATAAAGACTGCACCGTGTTCTTTCGCAATTGCATGTTCACGATCTTTCGGTGTTAATTCTGGATATTTATCTTCCAGTTCTTGAGAAGTAATGAAAACAATTTCTTCTGGTAAATACTTTCCAAGGAACGGATACTTTTCAAATAAGTGATCTTCCAATTCTTTGAATATTCCATAAATTGTTTGTACTGTTTTTTGTAAGTAATCGACAGTACGCCATTCTTTTTGAACGATTTTTTCCCAATCCCATTGGTCAACATAAATGGAATGTGTTGCATCAAGTTCTTCATCACGACGAATCGCGTTCATATTTGTATATAAACCTTCACCAGCTTCATATCCGTATTCATGTAATGCGAATCTTTTCCACTTCGCTAGTGAATGCACAATTTCTAATTCTTCTCCTGAATGTAACATATCAAACTCAATTGGACGTTCTACACCGTTTAAGTGATCGTTTAATCCTGATTTTTTCGTTACGAATAATGGTGCAGATACGCGGAATAGTTCAAGGCGTTTTGCTAATTGATCCTCGAAAAATGTTTTAACTTCCTTAATTGCGATTTGAGTCTCTCTTACTGTCATTAATGATTGATACATGGTGGTTTCCTCCTAAAATGTTTGGATGTTGTGGAAAAAAGCCAACAAAAAAAGCCCTTCTTTCCCAAAAAACTGGGACGAAAGACTTTGGTTCCGCGGTACCACCCAAATTAGCAACAGAGGTTGCTCACTTATACAGTACGGAGATGAAAAAATCTCGATACTGTTCTTCTTGTAACGGCGAAGTTCCCGGCTAAGTCTACTTTCCTATAAAGGATTTCGGTTAGCGACTCCAGGAGGTTCTTCATAATAGGCTTCGTACCAGGCTCACACCGTCCCTGACTCGCTTAAACTACATCCTACTACTACTCGTCCTTTCATAGTCGTTTTGTTGTCACATCTCTGAAACATTTTATTAATGATTATTCTATACAAAAAATAGATAAAGTCAACAAAAAGTTTTAAAATATTTTTCAATTCTTTATTTTATGCCTTTACCGACTGTTCTTAATATAACATTTTTATTTCCTTTGTCTCTTCAATCCAAAAAACATTTCACTAATTGAAACTAACATATACACAACCAGTAATGTGATCGTTCGAAAAATAGAATCCGCAGTATTTCTTATTATTTTCATTTTATTTGTAATTCCTTTCAGTTTACTCGCAATTTCATGATATACTATAGCATTCAAGCAGTTTGTTTTTACTTAAAGCAAACATAGTCATTTATCGATAGTATTTTTCTAAAACATTGGCTATTATCAAATCAGATTTTTTATATAACGGAGTGATCATATGAGTAAAACGAAAGCAAAACCGAAAAAAGGTGTAGGACAAGGTACAGGAAGTAAAGGATGGAACCGTTGGCAATCAAGTGCGAAAAAGAAAGCTGCAAAACCATACAAAAGTAAAGGTACAAAGAAATAAAATAAATTTCGCTTTATTTCTTTACTTTGTTCAAAACAAAATATAATTATTACAACAAAAAAGCTATGCTCTCATAAATTTGAAAGCATAGCTTTTTTCCATATTAAATTATAAGGATATCTCGAATTTCTTCCTCCGTTATTGAAGACAGTTTTTCTTCCCCCGGCTCAATAATTTCAGCAATTAAATTTTTCTTACTCTCTTGTAACTCGTGCATTTTTTCTTCAATTGTTCCATGTGCTACTAACTTAATCACTTGCACTGTATTTTTTTGTCCCATTCGATACGCTCTATCCGCTGCTTGTTGTTCAACAGCTGGATTCCACCATAAATCGTACAATATAACTGTATCTGCACCCGTTAAATTTAGTCCTGTGCCACCAGCTTTTAACGAAATAAGAAATAGATCCCCTTCTCCCTCGTTAAACCGATTGCATAGCTCTACACGTTCTTGCGCTGGTGTACTCCCATCTAAATAAAAGTATGGAACTGCTTGACGGTTTAATTCTCGCCCGATTATTGAAAGCATCTTCGTAAATTGAGAAAATATAAGAATTCTCTTCCCTGTACTTCTGCATTCCTCCAAAATTTCTAGCAGCTGATCAAATTTAGCTGAACTACCTTTATAGTCATCAACAAACAAAGCTGGATGACAACAAATTTGCCGTAGTCTCGTTAAACCAGCTAAAACCCGAATTTTATTTTTACGTAACGTATCTTTATCCAAATGTTTTAACGTTTCTTCTCTTAACTTTGCTAAATAAGCGGCATAGAGCCTTTTTTGGTCCGGTAATAGTTCTGATGATTGTAAGTGCTCTATTTTTTCTGGGAGTTCGTGTAATACATCACCCTTTAACCTTCTTAACACGAAAGGCTTTACGCGCTTCGCAATATCTTCACGTCTTAAATCACCGAACTCTTTTCTTCCCGGTAATAATTCTGGGAAGACAACGTGGAAGATAGACCATAGCTCTTCTAATGAATTCTCTACAGGTGTTCCCGTTAATCCAAAACGGTACTCTGCTTGAATCGTTTTTACTGCCTTCGCAGTTTGCGTCGTATGATTTTTAAATGCTTGTGCTTCATCAAGAAATAACGTATGAAATGGCCTTGCATATAATCTTATATCTCTTCTTAGTAAAGGATATGACGTAATGACTACATCAAATTTCGTTACATCTTTTAAAACTTTTCGGCGCTCTGCTTGATTTCCATCGGCAATAACAGCTCTAATATGTGGAACGAATTTTTTTAACTCGCTAAGCCAGTTGTAAACAAGGGAAGACGGAGAAACAACTAATATAGGCAGTTTCTTCTCTCGAATTTCCGGCAAAACAGAATCTATAAAAGCAATACTTTGCAACGTTTTCCCCAGTCCCATATCATCAGCTAAAATGCCGCCAAAACGATAATAGGCAAGTGTTTTCATCCACTGGAATCCGTATGTTTGATACTCTCTCATTATCGCATCTAAGCCACTTGGCACCGCAAACTTCAGCTTTTTAGGGTTTTGAATGTTCTCTACCAATTCTTGAACAGACTCATCTAAACTTAATACGTTTCCTTCTTGCAGTGAATTCATCCATTTCACACTACGAATAAGAGGGACATCTATTTCTTCGCCCTTTAAAAATTCTTTTCGAATACTAGATTCTTTTATAAACTGATTAATATCATTAAACTCTTTACTCTCAAGTGATAGTAGAGCACCACTTGCTAAACGATAATATTTTCGTTTCTCCTCAAGAGCGACTAATACCCCTTTAATTTCTGCCTCCGGAATACCCTTTATATCAAAGCGAAATGATAACCAATCAATTCTCTCTTTCCTTCTAACTCTTATAAGAGGAGCTGTATCTCCTTTATGAATTCGTAATTTGATTGCTGTCGTCGCATAAATATCAACTAAACCTTTTAACGTTGGAACAGCGTGATATAAAAAGTTATACTCAGCTTCTTCATTATGCATAAAATAACCGCCTTCTGTCTTTGCAAAGGCACTTTCACTCATAATGTCTAAAATCTCTTTTTCCTTTTTTTCATCACGATTAAAAACAGATGGCTGTCCATCCTCTTCTAACGGATTAATCACGACGTTTCCATAATGAAATTCGAGACCTGCTAATAAGCGATTTTTCACTCGATCTAAATATAATTTCGCTTTTAATGCGGGTGTTTCAACACGATCTGATACTACCTCATCTATTCGCACAGTTCCTAGCTTCATTAACCCTGGTACAACTTTTGCTACAAAGTGTTCCATCTTATCTGCTGGAATATACAACTGGTTACTACTAGAACGATTCATCATTTTTTGTAATTCGATAAGCCGCTTACAATCCTCAGCATTCAACTGATGCAGTTTCCCTCCAAATAGAGCATAACTATACGTATCCATTACTTCTACTTGTTGTAAGCCGTCAATATAAAGTGTAAACCCACCGTTACTCCCTTTATTAAACTCAAAATGTAAAGGCAGTAGTCCTTTTGAAATTTGTAAACCGTGAAAAGATTGTCCATCTTGATTAAGTCTCACACACTCAGTTTTAGAAAGTAAAGAAAGCATATCCATCCACGAAGCTGGCGGTATTAAAATCATGCTATCATCTTGTTTTGCGTGTACTTCTAGTGTATCTTCATACATTTTTTCATTATGATACATTTTAATAAGTTGCTGAATAATCGCATCCGTTTCTTGCTTGAAGCTATGTACATCTGGTGTGTATGTAAATTCATTGGAACAATTAAAAGCCTCTCTTTTCTCCACTTTAGAAAGAAATTCTCTAATATGATTTACGAAATACGTTTTGGCGATCTTCAACTGAACCCCAAGAAGTGCCCCACCATTTTTCGTAACTACTGGTGTACAATTAAACTCAATATCAAGTATTTCACGTGTATCAAAACGGTGTTGTTTACTTTTTGGCCTCAGTGGTTGTTCTGCAAACAACTGAAACATCCCGCTTGTTAATTGTTCATTTCCGCTCATGTTTCCGCTGCTAATAGGCAGCATTCCACCGGTTTGCTGATTATAATTTATTTGTATCAATACTGCCGCAACATGTTGACAGTACGTTTGAAAAGACGCTAATGAAGGACAACTACATTTCGCAACAACATCACCTTTTTTAGCTTTTTCTACTGTAACATGAAAATCTTCGTTCCCTTTTACCGTCGCCTCGCAAATTTCTTTATTTTCATCATAATGATTTATTATTACTTTATTTGATTTATAATAAGCTTCGCCTCTTTTATATGAGGTCTCTCCGCATACTTCTTTAATAATCGATTTATTTATATTAAAATTCAATGATTCAGCCCCTTCCTTAACACGAAAAGTTATTCGTTTGATCCTATAAATATTTTACATGTATACTCAAGTAAGTAAAGTCGTATATACGATAAAGTGAAACTTTAATCAGTGGGGGTTTTGTTCATCCCCCACTGATTATTAGC
>NZ_JBFPJI010000225.1:0-5464 GCF_040838205.1 Bacillus sp. S4 | reverse complement strand
TAAAAATATATTTTGTACAGGAAGGAGAGATTCGTATATGCAGGCAGTTTCACAAAAAAGTGCAGTGGAAACACCGACGATATATCGAATATTATTTGCGATTAGTTTCGGACATTTTTTGAATGATTCGATGCAAGCAGTTGTGCCAGCGTTGTTTCCTATTTTGGAAAAAACGATGAATTTATCCTACATGCAAGTAGGGTGGATAGCGTTCGCGTTAAATATGACGTCATCGATTATGCAGCCGGTTTTTGGTATGTATTCAGATAAGAAGCCGTCACCATTTTTATTACCACTCGGTATGTTTTCGAGCATGCTTGGGATGATTGGGCTCGCGTTTGCCCCGAATTTTATTATTGTTATTATTTCTGTTTTATTTATTGGATTAGGTTCCGCAGTCTTTCATCCAGAAGGTGCTCGGGTTGCTTATATGGCAGCAGGTGCCAAACGTGGTTTAGCACAAGCGATTTATCAAGTGGGAGGGAATACAGGGAATTCGCTAGCACCTATTTTTACAGCGCTCATTTTCGTTCCACTAGGTCAAATTGGTTCTCTAGGTTTTACTGCTTTCGCAGCGGTAGGGATTGTATTGTTACTTTTTGTTTCAAATTGGTATAAAAATGAATTAGCGACTGGTGCTGTAAGAAGGAAAAAGAGGGCTGCACTTGAGGCTGAAAATGCGATTGTAAGTACGCACATTAAATTTGTTATTATACTTCTTGTTTTTCTAACATTCGTGCGTTCTTGGTACGGTGCTGGTATCGGGAATTTCTATCAATTTTATTTAATAGAGCATTACGGTTTATCGATAAAAAATGCACAGTATTTCGTCTTTGCTTTTATGATTGCTGGTGTATTAGGTACTTTCTTTGGTGGTCCGCTAGCGGATCGATTCGGTAAGAAAAAGATCATTGTCTTTTCCATGCTCGGTTCAGCGCCGCTAGCACTATTGTTACCGCACGTTTCTCTTATGTGGGTTGTACCGTTATTTTTATGTATCGGATTTATTAGTTCTAGTAGTTTTAGTGTAATCGTTGTATATGCACAAGAACTTGTTCCAGGTAAAGTTGGAATGGTATCTGGATTAATTGTCGGCCTTGCGTTTGGCCTTGGAGCATTAGGTGCTGTAGTTCTTGGGAAGTTAGCTGATATGTATAGCCTTCAGTTCATTATGCTATTATGTAGTTGTTTACCATTAATTGGACTTACTTCATGGTTACTGCCAAGTGATAAGAAAACGATAGAATAGGGGATGCACTATGAAATTATGTGAAAACGTAACAGAATTAATAGGAGATACACCTGTCGTCCGGTTATCTAAATTTATTCCAGAAGACGCAGCGGATGTGTATGTGAAACTAGAAATATTTAATCCATCACGCAGTGTGAAAGACCGTGCTGCTTATAATTTACTTCACGTTGCGGAGGAGAATGGTCTCATAAAACCAGGAGATACAATTATTGAACCGACGAGCGGGAATACAGGAATTGGTTTAGCGATGAATGCAGCTGCTAAAGGATATAAAGCTATTTTAATTATGCCAGACAATATGTCCAAAGAGCGTATTAATTTATTGAAGGCATACGGCGCAGAAGTAGTTTTAACACCGGCAGAACAAAGAATGCCAGGAGCAATTGCGAAGGCGGTAGAGTTACAAAAAGAAATTCCAAATAGTTTTATTCCGCAGCAATTTGAAAACCCAGCAAATCCGGATGTTCATCGTTATACGACTGCACTTGAAATTTATGAACAAATGGATGGAGAGCTTGATGCATTTGTAGCAACCGCAGGAACAGGTGGAACAATTACAGGGACCGGTGAAACGTTAAAAGAGAAACTACCAAACTTATATATTGCAGTAGTAGAACCGAAAGGATCACCAGTGTTATCTGGTGGTGTTCCAGGCCCTCATAAACTAGTCGGAACAAGTCCTGGTTTTATTCCAAAAAACTTAAATACAGAAGTGTATAACGAAATTATTCAAATTGCAGATGAAGAGGCATTAACTACAATGAGGAACTTAGCAAGACAAGAAGGCTTATTAGTAGGGCCATCTTCAGGAGCTTCTGTTTACGCAGCAATTATGATAGCGAAGCGTCTAGGTGCTGGCAAAAAGGTTTTATGTATTGCACCTGATACAGGGGAACGTTATTTAAGTATGGGGCTATTTGAATAAAAATGATGAAAACACCTTAATAGTAAGGATGAAAATCCTCTATTAAGGTGTTTCTTTTAGAAAAATAGAGAATGGATGAGTGGGGAGAATGACAATGAAACTATTAAAACTGACATACGAATATCGCGAACAAATTATGGAGTATAGGCAGGCATTTTTAAATTCAGGAGAACAACCACACGGTAGTAGTTCTTTACAAAATTTTGCTTCTCTGGATGAATGGTTTGAAAAAGTGAGTATACAAGAAGTAGGAGAAAACTTACCATCTAATCGAGTACCATCTAGTCAATTTTTAAGTTTTGAAAAAGGAGAACTTATAGGTTTTGTGAATATTAGACATCGATTAAATCCAGAATTATTGCTGGAAAGCGGTCATATCGGTTATAGTGTGCATCCTAATGAACGTCGCCAAGGATATGCTACTAAACAACTTCAACTTTCATTGGCTGAAGCGCAAAAATTAGGATTGAAGAAAGTGTTAATAACTTGTGATAAATCTAATATTGGTTCTGCTAAAACGATTCAAAAGGTTGGCGGTGTGTTAGAAAATGAAGTAGTTTCTACTCATACTGGCGAAATTGTTCAGCGTTATTGGATAGAAATATAATTTAGTAGGAATTTGAAAAGGTAATGTAATGCGGAATATTGAAATAGATAAATGAAAAGTAAGGGGAGTACTGCAGTTTTAGGGGGAAATGAAATGGGATTAAAAGAGAAAGCGATAAAAATGTCGGAGATTTATAGGCAAAACCCGAAAGTCGAAGCTATTATTTTAGCAGGATCTGTAGCTAGAAAGTTAGAAGATGAACATTCAGATATTGAATTACATATTTTATGGTCAGCACCGCCAGAGGATGAGGATCGTCAAGGACCTATTAACAATATTGGTGGAACGATTTTGTCATATCATCCTTACGAGGAAGAAGAATGGTCGGAAACATATTTGACGAAAGAAGGAATTAAACTAGAGATTAGTAATTTTTTAACAGTGACAGTAGAAAAGGTTATTTCAGAAGTTATAGAGCAGCATGATATAAATTATGAGAAACAATGTATTGTATCATCGGTTCATGATGGTGTGAGTTTGTATGGAGAAGTGAAAGTACATGCTCTAAAAGATAGAGTTGAAGCATATCCAGAAGAACTGGCGAAAAGGATGATTTCAGAAAACCTTTGGTTAAGCAATCGTTGGCATAATCGAGAGGCTCTTTTGAAACGAAAAGATTGGCTTATGCTTTATGATGTTATTTGTGAAGTACAAAGAAATATATTTGGGGTCTTGTTTGGAATGAACCGAATGTACGTGCATCATCCTGCATTTAAATGGATGCCAGATAATGTGGAACGAATGAGTATTAAACCTGAAAATCTATATGAGCGTATGGCAAATACGCTGATAGGGGAACCGGAGTATAGTGTACAGGAGTTAGAAGTGTTAATCGAAGAGGTATTACATTTAGTAGAACAATATGCTCCAAAATTAAATATTGCTGAACAACAAAAGCATATTCAATATGCGAAGTAAAAAGAAGAGATGTAACAACAAGTTACATCTCTTCTTTTTTATTTAACTAATTTCCCTAGTACAGGTAAACGTTGAATACGATCACCGAGAATATGTGAAGCAAGTCCACTCGTTAGTACGAATAAAAGATAAGCAAATCCTCCTGCTGAGGCGCATATAAACACAATAATCAGTGATTCTACATAAGATTGACCAGGGATAATCCAGCTTATAAATGTTCTTAATGCGATTACAACAGCAGACATTGCCGCGGAGTAAACCGTAATAAGAAATACTGTTTTTGCTGTTTCGCCAATGTTAAATTTCGCAAATTTAACGATGCAGTACAACATAATAATATTTGAAACGAGGTATCCAAGAATTGTTCCAAGCACAGCGCCATGTCCACCGAATAAGTGTAAAAGTGGTGTGTTCAACAGAATTTTAACGAGAATACCGACTGAGAATGCAATCATTGTTTTTCTTTGATAATCAATTCCTTGTAATATAGCTGCTGAAACGGTGAAAATCGCACTTAATATAGCAGACGGTGCAAATGAAATTAAATATTGTGATCCATCAAGTGCAATTTCAGGATTTACATAAACCATGCGGAATGCATCGTAAGCGATACTAGCTAGACCGAATGCTGCTGGGATAGTGAAGAATAATAATACTTGAAATATCTTTGAAATTTGTCCTTGTAATTCATCTAGCTTCCCGCTTGTAAATGATTTCGTAATAGCTGGAATTATCGTTAATGAGAATCCGGTTGCAAGTGAAGCTGGAATCATAATTAACTTTTGGGCATAGTTCGTTATATAAGCGAAAACTGCATTAGCGGTTTCTAAAGGCTCACCCATTGCTCTAAGGACATCAGCAACGGTATATTGATCTACTAACGTATAGAGAGGGATTGCAATGCCTACAAATACAATTGGAATTGCATAACGCAGTAATTCCATATAAATACTTCTTAACGGAATGTTTGATGATCTTGTTTTCAGCTCACCTTCAGGAGGTTTTAATCCATTATATTTTTTCCAGTACATCATTAAAATAGAGACGCTGGCAAGTGCCCCGATAACAGCGCCAAACGTAGCAACTGCAACAGAAGAAGCTACTGAACCTCCTAATAGTTTTGAGACGATAAAACTACCAACTAAAATGAAAACAACGCGCGCGATTTGTTCCACAACTTGAGATACAGCACTAGGTTTCATATGTTGAAAACCTTGGAAATAACCACGTGTAACACTCATAGCTGGTACGATAATAAGCGCGAAGCTTAATGCTCGCATTGTAAGTGTTACGTCGGCGATAAATTGTGGATCTGGCGTTTTCGAGCGAATGATAAATTGTGATATGTACGGTGCTCCAATAAATAAAGTTAAAAATCCTAAAAAGCCCATAAATAACATCAATTTTACGCTCGAGTTATACAATTTTTTACTTGTACTATAATCACCAAGCGCATTATGTTTTGCAACAAATTTTGAGACGGCAATTGGAATACCAGCTGTTGAAAAGCTTAATAAAATACCGTACCAAGAGTATGCATATCCGTATAAAGCGACCCCTTGCGTTCCAACTAATAATTGGAAGGGGAAAAAGTATATAAAACCTAAAATTCGTGAAATCATTGTTGCACCGCTTAATAAAGCAGTACCTTTTAAAACTTTTGAAGTAGACAAAATTCTTTCCTCCTACTCGTGCTGCCTTGCATTTATCGTATACTACTATAAACCTGTTAGAGAAGTTAATACAGTATAAACCATAAATG
>NZ_JBFPJI010000224.1:0-5491 GCF_040838205.1 Bacillus sp. S4 | reverse complement strand
CAAAATAATAGAGGGAAGAGTAATCTTCCCTCTATTTAATTTGTTATTTAATTTTCTTAAATGCAAGCGGCTGAGTACTTAACATAGCTGGTACATGTAACTGAAGGGATGGGAATTCACCACTCACACTCATTTCATAAGCGAATAATAAACTCATTTTCATTTGGAATAACTCAACTTCTGCGGAGAAGATGTCGTAATGATGATGCCCTAATTGAATATCCATCTCCATAAATTGTACATTTAACGAATCATCTCGCTTGTATATTTGTAATGTTCCGTATGCAGGATGTTCAAAAGTACCAGTATAATCCTCTAACTTGTGAGAAGGTGTAGTTCCTTTAATTTGTTCAGGAAGTGATTCAGTTGCTTCTTTCATCATTTCCTTCATTTTTTCAGTATCTTCTACAGCACGTTTATGCCAATCAATGGATTCTAATTCAAGTAGTTCATCATAAATTTGATTAGCGAGATAAGTAGGAAGTAATGTGCCTCCAGCATTTGTTAAAATGACAAGGCCTACATTTTCTTTTGGCATGAATGAAACAAGTGCCGAAAATCCATCAATATTACCGCCATGATGAATCACTTTATTACCACGATAAGCGCTAATAAACCAACCGAGGCCGTAACTATTTAATGGAGATTCAGGGAGTGATAGAACTGGTTGATCTGGAATTGAATTGTGTGGTGTATACATTTGTTGTAATAATTCAGGGGAGATTAATTCATGATCTCCAAACTTTCCTTTGTTTAAGTGAAGGAGTACCCAATTTGCCATATCTTCAATTGTAGAATTAATACACCCAGCAGCACCAACTGTATCAATGTTACGGAATGGAACTTCTTTTATTTCACCGTCATTTTCAATGTAAGGTAAAGCATGATTATCTGTATGTTGTGAGTCTGTAACAGAGAAATTTGTTTGATCCATATTTAAAGGCTCTAAAATATGTTCTGTAACATATTGTTCCCATGTTTGATTTGTAATGTTTTCCACAATATAGCTAATTGTCGCATACATTAAATTGTTATATAGAAATGCTGTGCGGAACGGAGCATCAAGTGATAAATGTTTTATTTTTTCTACTATATCTTTTCGAGATAAGGAAGAGCTGTACCAAAGAGCCTCGTGACGACTTACACCAGTTCGATGAGAAGCTAAATCTCGTCCTGAAACTTGTGAGCTAGCAAGTAGTTCAGATAAAGAGAAGTTAGGTATATAAGACTGGACGGGAGTATCCCAATTAAACTTTTTTTGCTGTGCTAATAAACTTAATGAAAGTGTGCCAAAAGCTTTCGTTGAGGAACCAATTGCGAACCGAGTACTCGGTGTAACAGCCTCTTTTGTCTCTATATTACGATAGCCGAAACCTTCAGAAATAATGACCTCACCATCTTTTATAACGGCTATAGCAGCGCCAGGAACGTGTAAATCCCTCATCATCTTCTCAACCTTATGTTGTAACGTACTTAAAACAGGAGTTTTGATTTTAGACATGCTTCCAACCTCCAAATATAATTTTTATGTTCCGCACTATACTTTCTGTAATAGAAAAGTGAAAACCTTTTTTAATATTGAAAGTTAATAATTTTGTAAGAAATATTGAAAGAATTTTTATTAATTTGGATTATTAAATTCGCTGTTTTTCATGTTATGATAAATTTCATATAAGATTGAAAGAAGGTTTTCCTACATATGAAACATGCTGAATATGAATACTTAAATTTATGCCGCCATGTAATGGAGCACGGTACGAAGAAAGAAGATCGTACAGGGACAGGAACTGTATCTGTATTTGGATATCAAATGCGTTTTGATCTGAGTAAAGGATTTCCTTTATTAACGACAAAGAGAGTCCCGTTTCGCCTTGTAGCAAGTGAACTACTTTGGTTTATGAAAGGTGATACAAATATTCGTTATTTATTGCAGCATAATAATAACATTTGGAATGAATGGGCATTTAAGAGCTGGGTAGAAAGTGATGAGTATACTGGTCCTGATATGACTGATTTCGGTCTTCGCTCACAACAAGATGAGGAATTTAAAGTGCAGTACGATGAGCAAATGGAATTGTTTAAAAAGAACGTTTTAGAAGATGATGATTTCTCAAATAAATATGGTTATTTAGGAGACGTATACGGTAAGCAGTGGCGTGCTTGGAAAACGACAGCTGGTGAGACACTTGATCAATTAAAAGATGTAATTGAAATGATTAAAAAAACGCCAGACTCACGTCGCCTAATTGTTTCTGCTTGGAATCCTGAAGATGTACCAAGTATGGCATTACCGCCTTGTCATACGCTATTCCAATTTTATGTAGCGGATGGCAAACTTTCTTGTCAGCTATATCAAAGAAGTGGAGATATATTCCTTGGAATTCCATTTAACATTGCAAGCTATTCACTTCTAACACATTTAATAGCACATGAATGTGGTCTTGAAGTAGGAGAGTTTGTTCATACAATTGGTGATGCACATATTTATACAAATCATTTTGAACAAGTCGAAAAGCAGTTGGCACGTGAACCACGCCCGTTCCCTAAACTTACATTAAATCCAGATGTGAAATCTGTGTTTGATTTTGAGATGGAAGATTTAACGATTGAAGGATATGATCCACACCCAGCGATTAAAGCACCGGTTGCAGTGTAATTGTAGAGGAGATGACAAGATGATTGTTTCATTTATGGTCGCAATGGACGAGAATAGAGTAATTGGTAAAGATAATAACTTACCTTGGCGTTTACCGAGTGAATTACAGTATGTAAAGAAAACGACGATGGGTCACCCACTTATTATGGGGAGAAAGAACTATGAAGCAATTGGTAGACCATTGCCTGGAAGACGTAATATTATTGTAACTCGTAATGAAGGGTATCATGTAGAAGGCTGCGAAGTAGCTCATACTGTAGAAGAAGTGTTTGAACTATGTAAAAATGAAGAAGAGATTTTTATTTTTGGCGGAGCGCAAATTTATGATCTCTTTTTACCTTATGTAGACAAGTTATATATAACAAAAATCCACCACGCATTTGAAGGAGACACATTCTTCCCAGAAATGGATATGACAAATTGGAAAGAGATTTTTGTAGAAAAAGGTTTAACGGATGAAAAAAATCCGTATACGTATTATTACCATGTATACGAGAAACAACAATAATAATAAAAATTGATGTGAGTATTCGCATCAATTTTTTTATTTGTATTTATAAATGTAAGTTTATAGATGATATTCAATAGTGCTATAATGAAAGGTAGCATGTGAAAAATGCTAAAATTTTCAAAAGTATTAATATAGAAAGAGGAGGAGAATCAGTTGAGAAAAATATGGGGGATTCTTTTTCTTTGCTTTGCATTAATGCTAGTCGGATGCGGCAAAGAAGAAAAACCACAAGAAGCGTTTGATACATATGTAAAAGCATGGAATAAACAAAAATTTGCAGATATGTATGATCAATTATCAGAAAATGCAAAAAAAGATATTTCACAGAAAGAGTTTACTGAGAAATATGAAAAGATTTATTCTGGTATTGAAGTGAAAGACTTAAAGGTAGAAACAGGGGAAGTAAAAGAAGATAAAAAAGATGAAGGCCCTGTTCCTTTTAAAGTAAGCATGGATACAGTTGGTGGTAAAATCACTTTTGGCCATGAAGCAAAAATGGTGAAAGAAAAAGATGGGGATAAAGAGTCTTGGAAAATAGATTGGACTCCTGATTTCATTTTCCCTGGCATGACAAAAGATAGTAAAGTGCGTATGCAGACAACACAACCAAAACGTGGTGAAGTTTACGATCGTAATGGAAAAGGTCTTGCGACGAATGGTAAAGCTTCTGAAATCGGAATGATTCCTGAAAAGTTAGGGGATGCTGCTCCGCAAACGAAAGAAACGGTAGCGAAGTTGTTAAATATGTCTGTAGAAGAGATTGATCAAAAACTAGCTGCAAAATGGGTAAAACCAGGGTATCTCGTACCAATTGGAATTTTGCCTGAGGGGGCAACGCAAAATACGTACATCGATTTACCAGGTGTTGCAACAAAACCTGTAAATGTTCGTACATATCCGTTAGGGGAAGCAGCAGCGCATCTTACTGGTTATATCGGAAAAGTAAATGCTGAAGATTTAAAAACGCTTCAAAAGAAAGGCTATCAAGCCGATGAACCAGTTGGTAAGGCTGGATTAGAGCAAGTATTGGAAGAACAGCTACGCGGGAAAAAAGGTGGCCGTGTCTTCATGGAAGATGCACAAGGAAGAGAAATTAAAAATTTAGCGAAAACAGATGCTGTTGATGGGGAAAATGTAACTTTAACTATTGATAGTGCTACTCAAGAAAAAATTTATAATGAAATGAAAGGAGAGGCTGGATCTAGTGCTGCAATTAATCCGAAAAGCGGGGAAACGATTGCACTTGTAAGTAGTCCAGCTTACGATCCTAATCTTATTGCAAGAGGGACATCAAAAGCTCAACGTGAAGCTTGGAATAATGATCCGAAAAAACCAATGACGAATCGATTTACACAATTATCGGTTCCGGGTTCTGTATTTAAGCCGATTACAGGTGCAATTGGACTTGAAACAAAAACAATCGATCCGAAAGAAGAATTGAAAATTGAAGGATTGAAATGGACGAAAGATTCTTCTTGGGGCAATTATTACGTAACACGTGTAAAAGATGCAAATCCGATTGATTTTGATAAGGCAATGAAATACTCGGATAATATTTACTTTGCACAAGAAGCTTTGAAAATTGGAAAAGATAAATTTATGGCTGAGGCGAAAAAATTCGGATTTGATGAGAAATTACCAATTGAATACGGATTCCCAGTTTCTAAAATCGCAAGTGATGGCATAAAAAATGATATTCAAATGGCAGATACAGGATATGGACAAGGACAAGTCTTAATGACCCCTCTTCATTTAGCTTTAACGTATGCACCGATTGTAAATGATGGAACGATTCCGTCGCCATATCTTATTAAAACAGATAAACAACCAAAGGCCTGGAAAGAAAATGTGATTTCTAAAGGAACTCAAGATATATTGAAAACGGCTTTAACGAAAGTAATTAACGATCCAGATGGTACGGGGAAAATTGCAAAAATTGATGGTATGACCCTTGCTGGTAAAACAGGAACAGCAGAATTAAAAGTATCAAAAGAGGCAGAAGGAAAAGAACTAGGTTGGTTCGCTGCGTTTGATTTAAATTCACCTGATATGGTCATTACAATGATGATTGAAGATGTAAAAGGTAGAGGTGGAAGTAATATTCCGGCTGAAAAAGTGAAACATGTTTTTCAAAAGTAGTAATTGATGAAGACTATCTCCATGAAATATGGAGGTAGTTTTTTTATTTGATTAAAACCTTAATATTTATATACAAAAACTAACTGAAATAATATAAATTATTAACTTACGAAAAAAAAGTAGCTATTTTTATTGACAGCCATTAAAACTTTTTGTATTATACTTACATAAGGTAAGTTATTTAC
>NZ_JBFPJI010000223.1:0-5494 GCF_040838205.1 Bacillus sp. S4 | reverse complement strand
ATTTAATACACTAAGTTAAACATTTTACATATTTTATAATAAAAAATGTTTCACATGAAACTTCCCATATTTCGTATTATTTTTCTATCATTTTCGATTAGGTTCAAATGTGGGCTTCATATGAAAAAACTAGTAGAAAACACAATTTGTTTTCTACTAGTTTTTTATCACAGTTCTACATATTTAGTCCCCTTTTATATCCTCCCTACGACTCCCAAGTAATATTCATTTCTTCAAACGACTCTTTACTCACTTCCAACCCTTCGCTATCATTTGTTCCAATCATCGCTACCTCCTCTTTAGACAACGTAATTTCCTCGGTTGGATTTTGAATTTTTCTCTCATACACTAATTGTAAAAGATCGATTTGTTCCTCTGTCAGTTCATACTCTTCTTCCAACCTTTCAATTGCTGATTTCGTATCAAGCATTGGGATTTCTAATAAGAATCCACCGTTCTCTTCCATCTCTTCAAATGAATCGATTGAATATGCACCGTTATCATCAATCCAAAATGCTGTCGTAATGGAAGGAACTGTTTCGCCTTCTACTTCTTCTAATACGTATTGAAGTGCTTCCTCTTTCGCAATGTCTATTACTTCCGAAGGTGCCCCTTCAAAGTAATTTGCCGCATCAATCCACTCATCTATTCTCTCGCTATTCACATCTTGAAGACATACGATCGTGTAATTCGGATGAAACGTAATTGTCCCTTGTCCGCCTTGACTATCTTGCATACTATAGTTAAAACCATCCCACGAACTTTCATGTGAGAAATCAGGAGCATGTGCTACAAAAATTGCATCTGCAATCGATCTTAAAATACATCCTTTCCATAGTTGTTCTTTACTTATATGAAAGTTATATTTACTCATTCTCTTCCCCCGTATATATATGTTTTTTAATATTGTCTTTCGACTTCTCATTTCTTGTAAAGTACTTTTTCATTATATAAAAATAGTAAAAGCACCCTTCATACAAAGGATGCTTTTACTATTCACCTACCACTTTCGCCTACACTCCTCAATCACACTAAGCAAATACCTCTTCGTCATATCAGCCCTCCTCCAAATAGAGAGCTTGCGCTTTCCCTTTGGATTATTTCGCATTCGCTCTACCTCTTTTAATAAAGGCTCCCACTTATGAGAGTAAAGTTCCAACATATATTGCAATCCTCTATCTTTTGAAACGATTGTTTTATGATCTAACGTATATAAAATACGTCCCATCGTAACGACAGCTGATTCTACCCATTCTTCTATGAAAAATAAATAAGGACGCTTCGCTTTTTCAAGCCAGTAATGTTCTACGTTATATTTCATTGTATTTACTACATCGTCCCATTTTATTTGAAAGGGAAGGTCTTCTGCTTCTTTCCCGATAACTGTAATGCCTTGGTTTTTCAATGTCCACCATGTTACCGCGTTAATATCCCAATGACCAATATCAGCCTTACCATCTGCACAATACACGTACTCATTAATTTCATGATTGTATTTCCCTAAGTCATCAAGCGGAATATACATACCGTCCATTCTTTTACCTAACGTACTTTTCCTAATTTTTTTATGCAGTTCTATAATTTGCTGTTTTTCAGCTTCATTCACGGAATCACTTATTACCGTAACAAAATCAACATCGCTCGTTTCTATATGAAATGCTCCTAGCGCGATTGATCCGTAAATATATACCCCGACTATTTTTTCATCCGAAAAAATTTCTTTTAATTCTACTATGTACTGCTCCATTAACTGTTTCACTTCTCCTGGTAAAGCATGTTTTATTCCATTCTCCACGTCGATCCCTCCAATAAAAAAAGCCTTCGCAAATTCGCAAAGGCTTCCTGTTTTATAAATATTTCTCGATTTCTTCGTAAACATCCTTCAAACGAGGATTTCCTTCTCCAACAATTTCTCCATTCACAAGAACGACTGGATAAAATAAATCTTCCTCCACTACTCGCTCTGCGAATGCTTTTTTATCCTCATCTTCTTGTTCTTCTTGAAAATCAATATAATCAAACTGAAATTTATTTTCTTGTCCTTCATATTTACGACCAATCGCCGCTTGTAACCACTCAAACGTTTCTGTTGAAGATGGCATTCCAACGCAGCTCGCACAAATTACTTTCGTCCCATACACTTGAACATTAACCATTTCTTCTCCCCCACTTCTCGTTCTAACAGTATATTCAGATATCTTATTGCATAAGCACATCATTTTACAAACTTATTCCATACCCCTATACTGAAAAAACACGTTGTACACATGATAAAATATTTCGACAATAAAACAAGAACAGAAAAAATAGATTTTCCCCTCTATCTTGATTATAATAAAACTGATGAAAGGAGTCGATAAAAATGGAAAACCCACATATGCAAGAACAAGTATTAGAAGTATTAGATAAATTACGTCCATTCTTACTTCGCGATGGCGGAGACGTTGAATTAGTAGACATTGAAGAAGGTATCGTAAAACTACGCCTTATGGGTGCATGCGGAAGCTGCCCAAGTTCTACAATCACACTAAAAGCTGGTATCGAACGCGCACTACTTGAAGAAGTACCAGGCGTTATTGAAGTAGAACAAGTATTTTAATCTAAAAGCGGAAGCGGCTCGTTCAAAATGTGAGGGGGATGGAGCTTCTGACATAGAGGCGCTTTTTGCCTCGGCGGAAGAAGCGAAGCCACCGAACATTTTAGCCGCTGGAGCTAGATAACATCTAAAAGCGGAAGCGGCTCGCTCAGAACAGAAGGTCATTGGAGCTCCTGACGAAGAGGCGCTTTTTGCCTCACAGGAAGGCGCGAAATGGCCGACTGTTCTAGCCGCTGGAGCTAGACATTATCTAAAAGCAGAAGCGGCTCGTTCAAAGCTACTTCTAAGAAAAGAGACCAAATTTGGTCTCTTTTTTTGTACGCAAACAAGACATACTCCCCTACACTATTAACATCATAAAACAAAATTGGAAATCCTTCTCAAAAAATGCGATAATTAATATATAGTGAATCGTTCACACATATAAAGCGAAAAACATAGGGGGACGACGTATGCCAAAAATAGGGAGTACTTTTGTAACAATTCAAGAATTAGAACAGAAAAAAGAATATTTATTAAGTCTTTCACCCGTTATACCGACATGGAATACGAGCTATCAATTTTTATTTAAAGAAATACAACAAGAATTATTAAAAAAGGTAAATGAAAAAATTGAAAGACACCACATTATTTTAACTATATGTACAGATCAAAAAGTAGGAGCATAGCTTCTTATTATATAAAGATAGACACGGGTATCTGTTGTGGTATAAAAAAGAGACCTCAATTGGCCTCTTTTTTATACTTTTAAGATAGCCAATCTAATTTCCTAATGCCTAACTTATCAACTGGTAAACGAAATGACTCGTAAAAATGATTCATAAATTGCTCAGTGCGCTTCACATCATGTAAAATGATTTCTAAACGAGCTCTATAGATGCCTTTTTGTTCTTCGTTTCCTGTTTGATAGTATCGTTCAACCGTTTCAAAGTAGTGAAGCGGGAACAGAAGCCTTGCGAATAATAAGCGCCAACCAAATGAAGAGAGCGAATAATTACGTTCATAGTCTGTAATGAATTGAACTACCGTTTGCTCCCAATCTTTCTTTTTCTCTATCATCATATAGCGAATACATTCTGCTATATCCCTACTTGGGTGATCATATACCCAATCAAAAGGAAGTTTTAAGCGCTTCGTTTGATGCCATAATAGAGGTGTAAATCGTTCTTGGCAAATTGTTGCTGCGTCAGTTATTTGTGGTGTATCGTCCATTTCTGTATCGACAACATATTGAATTGCATTTTCTGCAACTCCTAAGTAATACGGGAAGGATTCAATAAACAATTGATCGAATACGTCTGAAGGATGGTTCATCACTTGCGTTTGCCAAAACCTTTCTAATTGGTCGAGCCTTTTTTCCCATAATGCTTTCCATTCGCCAATGCGGCTTAATTGCTCAACTTCTTCTGGAAAGAATGCACCACGTTTATGGAAGATAGAAAGCTCACTTCCTAATGATGTAGCATGTCGCTCTAACATACGCATACCTTTTAATAAGCAGTAATTTTTTTCTTCTATCTCACTTACATGGTAGCCGTGTATAGTCGGAACGAAAGTCGCAACAGTTATATCCCCTTGCTGGTTCATATAATCACTGAGCTTTTTCATCTCTACAAGTACTTCTTCCTCCATTTCTCCAATTGGAACAAGTACATAAATTTTGTTGCGAATCCAAAAGCTTTTATAGGGGCCAAGGGGGATTAATTCTTTAACATGCATGTGATAATGCTCATAAATATGCTGAATCATCGCAGTCGCCACCTATGGTTTTTCTTTATATATATGAGCTTGTGCTCGCCTTTCATTCCTATGCACATGATAAAGCAACGAAACGTATACAAATACTAAAAAGAAAAAAAGGTGATAAACATGAAAGACTCAAATCAACTACAAGAAAGAGCATTACAACTATTACAAGAACGCGGTGTAACAATTGACGATATTGCTGAACTTGTTCATTTTCTTCAAAAGAAATACCATGCAAATTTAGAGATGTCAGAATGTCGCTATAACGTTGAGCGTGTACTATCAAAACGAGAAGTACAAAACGCACTTATTACAGGCATTGAACTTGATGTCCTTGCTGAAAAGGGAATGTTAAGCGCGCCGTTACAAGATATCGTAAAACGCGATGAAGGACTATATGGAATCGATGAAGTCATCGCACTTTCAATCGTTAACGTGTACGGTTCTATCGGTTTCACGAACTTTGGATATATCGATAAGTTAAAACCAGGTATTTTAGAATACTTAAATGATAAATCAACTGGAAAGGTGCACACCTTCCTTGATGATATCGTTGGCGGAATCGCTGCCGCTGCTTCAAGCCGTTTAGCGCACCGTGCTGAGCATTCAGAGTAACGTGTCTAGGCCGTCAGTTTCATACTGACGGCCTTTCATATTCCATAAGCATAAACTCTCTTCCACGGCTCCAAAAAAAAGGTCCTACTTGAAATCCAATATTTTTATATAGCCTAATCGCTCTCTCATTAAATGTCGCTACACTCAGTCGAAACATTTTCGAATTCAATTCCTCAGTAGCAAATGCTATTCCCGCTTGAAAAAATATTTCCCCCATCCCTTTCCCTGTTAAATCTGGCTTCATTCCAAGTCCGATATCTACTACATCTTCTCCCGCATATAAATTGGCATCTCTTCCGCCCGGAACTTGTGCATTTTCTCCAAAACAAAAATAGCCGATAAATTCTCCCTTCTCATCACAACAACCGTAATACGTCCCATCTAGCAACTCTTCTATTACTTCAGCATCTCCTGAAAAGCTATATAACGTATACGGCTCTTCATACTTCCACGTATTTATTTCTTTCGCTTCTTCCTCTGTTAACTTATGTATTTCCATTCCTCTCGCTCCTCATCAAATATTCTATATATATTTAC